>JACDHG010000155.1 GCA_013821195.1 Propionibacteriales bacterium | reverse complement strand
GTCGCGAGACGGTCGTGCGGTGCTGGTCGACTATCTGCAGTACCTCGCCCACCACCCGGCAACGGCTCAGCGCATCGCCCGCAAGCTTGCCGTCCGTTTCGTCTCAGACACCCCGAGCGACGACCTCGTGAACCACCTGGCTGACGTGTTCCGTGACTCCGGCACCGACATCAAGGCGACCTTGACCGCGCTCATCGAGCACCCGGAGTTCAACGCCGCTGGGGGCAAGAAGGTCCGCACGCCAACCGAGGACGTCGCCGCGACATTCAGAGTGCTCGGCGCCCGGATAAGCAAGCCCAATAGCAACGGGGACGCGGCGAACTCGATCTTCTACCAGTGCAAGTCGGTGGGTCAGGTGCCGTTCGGTTGGGAGCGGCCCGACGGTTTCCCGGACAACGGTCAGGCCTGGTCCTCAGCGGCGCGACTGATGGGCTCGTATCGTGTCCACAACTCGACGGCTGGTCACTGGTACCCGCGCACCGGGATCACCTACCGGAGTCACGCCTCATGGCTTCCACAGCCGCAGCTCCGGTTCGACCTCTTCGTCGACCACCTGTGTCGCACGCTTCATGGGCGCCGTGCGACACGGCTGGTGCTCGGCGCTGCCTGCCTCGTGATCGAGGCCACACCGGGGGACATGATCACCCAGGACCACAGGGTCATCAAGTACCGACTGCCAAGGCTCATCGGCCTCCTCCTCGACACCCAGCAGCACATGACGAAGTGATAGGCGACCCATGACCACCAACGACTGCTCCTGCACCGACTACGCAGACTCGCGGCGCTCCTTCCTGCGCAACGCCCTAGCCGTCACCGGTGGAGCGGTTGCCACAGTCGCGTTCGGCGAGACGTTCCGTCAGACGGCGTACGGCGCGACAGACGGCAACGTGCTGGTCGTCCTGAGCCTGCGAGGGGGCGCAGACGGCCTCTCCATCGTCGTCCCGCACGGGGACCCTGACTACTACCCTGCCCGGCCCCGGATCGCTGTCCCCAAGGCGTCGCTGCTCGTGCGAGACGACCTGTTCGGACTACATCCGGGGCTCAAGCCCCTCGAGGCCATGTGGACGGCCAACAAGATGACCGCGATCCACGCCACCGGCCTCCCGCAACCCAACCGGTCGCACTTCTCAGCAGTGGAGGAGATCGAGGACGCCGACCTGGGATCTGCGGTGCGCACCGGCTGGATCAACAGGCTCATCGGGCTCGACGCGGACAAAGGACCCCTCGAGGCAGTCACCGTGGGCTCCGGGCTGCTGCCGACGTCGATGTACGGCCCCGAACCCACCCTGGCCACCGACCGGACCGAGAACATCCAGCTGTTCGGCGCTCAGGACGACGCTGCACAGGTGCAGCGCCGGAAGGCGCTGACTCAGCTGTGGGAAGACGCCGAGGGTCCACTGGGCCTTGGTGCTCGGTCGAGTCTGGCGACCACTGCCACGCTCGGACCCGCGCTCGCGCAGCGCTACGTCCCCGCGAACGGCGCCACGTACCCGGACAGTGACCTGGGGCTTGCCCTCAAGGACACGGCCCGGCTGGTCAAGGCGCGGGTAGGCGTCGAGGTGGTCACTCTCGACTACGGCAGCTGGGACATGCACTCCGGTCTGGGGACGCTCGACTCGACCGGTCCGGGCAGCATGCAAGGCATGGTCTCCAACATGGGCCAGGCGTTGGCGGCGTTCTTCACCGATCTGGGCGTCGTCGGAGACCGGGTCACCCTGGTGACGCTGACCGAGTTCGGGCGCCGGGTGCAGGAGAACGGTGCCACCGGGCTCGACCACGGCTGGGGCAACGCGACGCTGCTGATGGGTTCAGGAGTCAAGGGCGGCCGCTACTACGGCAGGTGGCCGGGTCTTGGCGGCGCCAACGTCGACGTCGACGTCGCGGTGACGACCGACTACCGGAGCATCCTGTCCGAGATCCTGGCCAGTCGCTTTGGCACGTCTTCCTCCGCCGTGTTCCCCAACTTCCAGCCCCAGGCCCTCGGGATCATGGCCTGAGTGCTTGCATGTCGCCGGGCGGAGGCCGACCGGAGCTGGGCGGATGCTCGCGGCTCAGTTGCTGTAGGGCGTCGGCCTCGAGCCGTTTCGGTAGGCGTCCCGGAAGTTCGTGAGGTAGTGGCTGTGTGTCCCCTTGCTGCGAATCCTCAGGGTGACCTCGTCGGCTCGACGCAACGAGGGCTTCGTCCAGTTCGCCGACCCGGTCCAGACGAACGACGCTGAACGGTTGGTTCCGAAGATGCCGCTGACCAGCATGTACTTCGTGTGAACCCGCTCGTCGACAGTACCCTCCCGGTTGAAGTCGTAGCGGCTGTCGCGGACGTCGATGCCGTCGTTCTTCCCACGATGCCTCAGGATCGCCGACACCCGGGGAGATGGGGCGCCGTAGATCACCTTGACGATGCAGCCGGCGTTGTCAAGCGCCAGCAGCTTGCGCGCCAGGACCTCGCCGCGTAGGCCGGTCCAGTAGAACATCGAGACCCGCACGACAGTATGGCCGTTGATGCCAGTGCCAGCCCTGACGCCGTTGCATCTCACCCTCGTCAGATCCTGGTAGACGGGGTCGGTCTTCCTCGTGCCGTCACCGGGGCGAGGATAGAACCGCGCCTGGAACCTGCCGGCGGGAGTGGTGACGATCTTGTACGGCGTCTTGGCCGGCTGGCTCGTCCGCATCTGGGTGAAGACGTCCCTGAACCCGACGTACAGCCGGTGGTTGTTCACCACGGTGAACAGGTCGTTCCAGCCCTTGAAGATCCCGCCCTGTGTCAGGTTGGCAGAGCTGACCATGACCACCTTCGACGCTCGGCCCGCCTGGGAGAACAGGTAGAACTTCGCGTGCATCGCGGCGAGCTGCGATCCGCGGCAGCCGTTTCGGCAGACGACCGCGTAGCTCCGAGCATCGATGTCTGTGCCGAGGTCTCGTTGCAGCCGCCGGAGCTGGGCCGAGTCCGCCTTGTGGTTCAGGACCATCCGCACGTTCACGCCGCGTCTGTGCGCCGCGACCAGCCTGTCTGTCGTCTTGGGAATGTCGATCGCCCACGTGGCGATACGAATCGTCGAACCGCGACGGGTGCTCGCGATCGCGCTGTCGATGCGGTTGATGATGCGGTGCTTCGCCTCCGGCGTTCCCGAGGGGCGGTTGAAGACCGCCCCTGGTGGCGGGGTGAAGGGGATGGCCGCACCGGCAAGCCGCTGGAGTCCTTGCGGGCCGGCGGTGGCGCCGCTGCTGGCGGCGGACGTGCTCGTCGCCAGTGCCACCACGGCAAGAACCGTCGCAGACAGAACCGCGGTCAACTTTACGAACATGTAGGGACTCCGTGTCATGTTGTTGTCTCGAACGGCTGGCGGCGTCTCGGGTGTCATGGCGCCAGTGGCCTGTGGGCAGCTGGCGTGCTTGCCAAGGTACCTCTCGCGTCGGAACTCTGTGCTTGTTCAGGCAAGAGATTCACGCGGATGTCACCTTGTGGCTCAGGATGAGGGTACGCCACCGTTATGACGGATGCTGGATGGACGCTGCCAGCGACGCGACGGGATCCGCCCACCAGCTGTCGGACAGGGCCACGGCGGCTCTGCACCCGATGTCGGTGTCATCGCGCAGACTGGACCGATGACCCCCCCTGCCGGTGCTCCCACCTCCCTCTCGCCGCCACGACACCAGGCTGCGAGCCAGGTGCTCAGGGCTCTGGCGGGGGAGCACGCGAGCTTCCGACACGACCAGGAGGCGGCGATCGCTGCGCTGTGCGAACCGGCCGCCCGGGTCTTGGTCGTGCAGGCCACCGGGTGGGGCAAGTCGGCGGTCTACTGGGCTGCCACGGCGATCAGACGCCACGAAGGTGCAGGCCCCACGCTCGTCGTGTCCCCGTTGCTGAGCCTCATGCGCGACCAGGTCCAGGCGGCAGAGCGGGCGGGTCTCGAGGCCGCCACGATCAACTCCTCCAACATCGAGGCGTGGTCGCGGATCGAGGCAGCCGTCTCCAGCGGTGACCTTGACGTACTCCTGGTGTCACCCGAGCGGCTGGCGAACCCGAAGTTCGGCGACCGGGTCCTCTCCGCCGTCGCCGGCAACCTCGGGCTGCTGGTCATCGACGAGTGTCATGCGCTGAGCGACTGGGGTCACGACTTCCGGCCCGACTATCGACGGTTGGCCGACGTGCTCCGCACGCTGAATCCGCAGACACCGGTGCTGGCGACGACGGCGACCGCCAACGACCGGGTCACCAACGACGTCGCCGCGCAGCTGGGAGAGGCTGCGGTCGTGTTGCGAGGCCAGCTCGCTCGCACGAGCCTCCAGCTGGTCACCGTCCCACCCATGGACCCACTGTCGCGCTACGCCTGGGTGGTCGACCACCTGGACGGGCTCCCTGGCTCGGGGATCATCTACTGTCTGACCGTCGCTGACGCGGAGCGGCTCACCGGCCTGCTGGCGCATCGACACGGTCAGGACAACGTGGCCGTCTACACGGGACAGCTCGATGCCGAGACCCGGGCCTCGACCGAGGAGCGGTTGCGGCGTAACGAGGTCAAGGCGGTGGTGGCGACGTCGGCCCTCGGCATGGGCTTCGACAAGCCGGACCTGGGCTTCGTCGTTCATGTCGGCGCTGCCCCGTCTCCGGTCGCCTACTACCAACAGATCGGCCGCGCCGGACGCGGCCTCGACCACGCCATGGTCGTGCTCGTTCCCAGCGAGGCCGACGAGCCGATCTGGGAGTACTTCGCCACCTCGACCATCCCGGTGGAGGCCGACGTCCGCACCCTCCTCGACGCCCTTGGGCAGCCTGGCGAGAGCACGACCGTGCCGGGACTCGAAGCGATGACATCCCTGCGCCGGGGCAGCATCGAGCTGATGCTCAAGCAGCTTGCCGTCGACGGGACGGTCGAACGCACCGCCGAGGGGTGGCGGGCAACCGGCAGGGAGTGGACCTTCGACACTGCCCACTACGCGGGGGTTGTCGCGGCTCGTCGCCGCGAGGCAGCGATCATGCGCGACTACATCCGCGGCGCCGAGTGCCTGATGACGCTCCTGCAGCGGTCACTCGACGACCCCGACGCGACGCCGTGCGGGCGCTGCTCTGTCTGCCTCGGTGCGCTCCCCAGCCCGCTGAAGCCCGCCGCCGACCCGACGACGATGAGGGAGGCTCAGCGTCTCCTCCGCGGCGGTGATCATGTGGTGGAGTCGCGCAAGATGTGGCCAGGGGGCACCTTCGGGGCCAAAGGTCGAATCCCCGCAAACCTCGGCGCGGAGGAGGGGCGCGCCGTCATCTACGCGGACGCACCGGAGTGGCGGGAGTCATTGGCGCTGGCGTTCGACGGTCCGGGTCGGGACGGTCAGGGCGACATCCCTGCTGACCTACGCGACGGTTGTCTCCAGACGCTGGTCAGATGGAAGGGCTCATGGGCCGCCCGACCCGAGTGCGTCGTCGGGCTCGCCGCAGGCGGTTTCGAGCATCTGACCCACGAGCTGAGCAGTTCCCTTGCGGCTGTCGGCCGGCTGCCCCATCGCGTCTGGTCGTCGAGCTCCCACGTGACTGAGCGCCAGAGCTCGGGAGGCGAGGAGGCCGCCAGGTGGCGGGAGGCACTCGCGGTCGAGGCGGACCTGCGCGACTTCGTCGCAGACCTGACCGTGCTGCTCCTTGTCGACCGTACCGCGACCCTGTGGCCGGTGGCCGTCGCGGCGGCTGCCCTGCGTGAGGCCGGCGCCAGGGCGGTGCTGCCCCTCGTCGTCCACCGTCAGCCCTGATCACGGGACCACCAGCGCTCGAGGTGGTGCGAGCCCCGGCAGGCTCGAGGTCTGGGGCAGCGTCGGGGCAGCGAGTGTCACCGCGGGTACATTCGACGGGTGAGCGCCGACGTCCGTTACCCCCTGACCTCCCGCACCCTCGACAACGGGCTCCGCGTGGTCGTCAGCCCCACGCCCGGCCTCGGTGTCGTCGCGGTGAACCTCTGGTACGACGTCGGCTCGCGTCACGAGGAGCCGCACCGCCAGGGGTTCGCGCACCTCTTCGAGCACCTGATGTTCCAGGGTTCGCGCCACGTCAGGTCGGGGGACCACTTCGCGCTCCTGCAAGGCCACGGCGGCTCGCTGAACGCGACGACGTCGTTCGACCGCACCAACTACTTCGAGGCGATGCCGGCAGGCGTGCTGGACCTGGCCCTGTGGTTGGAGGCGGACCGGATGGCCTACCTCGACGACGTC
>JACDHG010000041.1 GCA_013821195.1 Propionibacteriales bacterium | reverse complement strand
GTGCGCTCGAGCGAGTCGGCGACCGCCTTGAAGCCGCCGGTGAGCTCACCATGCTCACGGGCCCGACCGATGTCGTCGAGGACAGGCAGCAACCCTGTCAGCACCGATGCCACCGCGGATTCCTTGACGACTTGGCGGTCTCTGTCAACGCGCCGCTTGTAGTTGACGTACTCGGCTTGGAGACGCTGCAGGTCGGCGGTGCGCTCGGCCAACGCCGCCTCAGACCCCGAGGCACCGGGCGCCGCAGCAGGCTCGTCCACGGATTCGTCCGCTGGGGCGGGCTCCGAGGTAGGAGCCGCAGTCTCCTGCGGCTGCCTCACCGCACCGGTCACGGGGTCGATGCGACGCTTGTCGCGGAACACGACTCCTTCGCGTCCGTCTCGACCTGACCGCTCGAGATCGCCCGGGTCGAACGTCACTTCTTCTCGCCCGCGGCGTCGGAGTCGCTGCTCTCGTCACTGCTTTCGTCTCTGCCCTCATCCACGATCTCGGCATCGACCACATCCTCGTCAGACGCCGTACCGTCCGCACCCGACCCAGCCGAAGCCGTGCCGTCGCCAGCGTCAGGCGGCCCCGCACCTGACTCCGCGCTCGCTGCATACATAGCGGTACCCATCTTCTGGCTCGACGTCGCCAACGCGGCTGCGGCCGAGGAGATGGCGTCGGTGTCATCGCCCTCAAGAGCGGTCTTGACCGCGGCGAGGTCTGCCTCGACCTCGGACTTGATGTCGTCAGGGATCTTGTCGGCGCTCTCGCTGAGGAACTTCTCCGTCGAGTAGACGGCGGAGTCTGCCTGGTTGCGCAGCTCGACCGCCTCCTTACGGGAGCGGTCCTCCTCGGCGTACTGCTCGGCGTCGTGGATCATCTTGTCGATGTCGTCCTTCGACAGCGCCGAGCCGCCGGTGATCGTCATCGACTGCTCACGGCCGGTGCCGCGGTCCTTGGCCGACACGTGCACGATGCCGTTGGCGTCGATGTCGAACGTCACCTCGATCTGCGGGATGCCTCGTGGCGCCGGCGGCAGACCAGTCAGCTCGAAGTTGCCAAGCATCTGGTTGTGCGAGGCCATCTGACGCTCGCCCTGATAGACCTGGATGCCGACCGAAGGCTGATTGTCCGCAGCCGTGCTGAACACCTCGGACCGCTTGGTGGGGATGGTCGTGTTGCGCTCGATCAGCGTGGTCATCACGCCACCCTTGGTCTCGATGCCGAGGCTCAGCGGCGTCACGTCGAGGAGCAGCACGTCCTTGACCTCACCTTTGAGCACACCGGACTGGAGCGCCGCACCGACCGCGACGACCTCGTCGGGGTTGACGCCCTTGTTCGGCTCCTTGCCCTTGGTCATCTCCTTGACGAGCGCGGTGACCGCGGGCATCCGGGTCGACCCCCCCACGAGGAGGACGGAGTCGATCTGCTCCACGGTCACCCCGGCATCCTTGATGACCTGCTGGAACGGTTGCTTGGTGCGGTCGAGCAGGCTTGACGTGAGCTTCTGGAACTCGCTGCGGGTGAGCTTCTCCTCGAAGTGCAGCGGCCCCGTCTCGCTCAGCGTGATGTAGGGCAGGTGGATCGTCGTCTCGGACGATGCCGAGAGCTCGATCTTTGCCTTCTCGGCGGCTTCCTGCAGCCGCTGGCGGGCGATCTTGTCGGCGCCGAGGTTCGTGCCGTGGGCGTTCTTGAACTTCTCGACCATCCACTCGACGACGCGGGTGTCCCAGTCATCACCACCGAGGTGGTTGTCGCCGCTGGTCGCCTTGACCTCGACGACGCCCTCGCCGATCTCGAGCAGGGACACGTCGAACGTGCCGCCACCGAGGTCGAAGACGAGGATCCGCTGGTCTGACTCCTTGTCCAGCCCGTACGCGAGCGCCGCCGCGGTGGGCTCATTGACGATGCGCTGCACATTGAGGCCCGCGATCTCGCCGGCCTCCTTGGTGGCCTGTCGCTGGGAGTCGCTGAAGTACGCCGGCACGGTGATCACCGCGTCGGTCACGGACTCACCGAGGTAGGACTCGGCGTCACGCTTGAGCTTCTGCAGGATGAACGCCGAGATCTGCTGCGCGGTGAACGTCTTCTCATCGATCCGCTGGCTCCAGTCGGTGCCCATCTGGCGCTTGACAGACCGGATGGTCCTGTCGACGTTCGTGACTGCCTGTCGCTTGGCGACCTCGCCGACGAGTACCTCGCCGTTCTTGGCGAAGGCGACAACCGACGGAGTGGTACGGGCCCCCTCTGCGTTGGCGATGACGGTGGGTTCTCCACCTTCGAGGACGGCGACGACGGAGTTCGTCGTACCGAGGTCGATTCCGACCGCACGAGCCATGGTGGTTTCTCACTTTCAAACGAAGATTGAGTCTGTACGACTCAAGTTCTACCCGTCGCGCGGCTGGATTGCAAAGGTTGAGCCGGTCGCGCTCAGGTTGTACGTCGGGTACAACGCCTGGCCTGCCGTTTTGTTCCTGCTTCGGTCCCACGCCTCGAGCGGTCTAGTGCGCGGAGATCACGCACATCAGCAGGCGCTGGAGCTCCGCGTCGCCATCGACGCCGAGCCGGTCCACGACCCGTGCCTGGACTCTTGCGGCAGCCTTCAGTGCGTCGGCGAGTCGCCCCTTGCCAGCTGGGGTGAGGGTCAGGTCGTAGAAGCGGCGGTCGGCGACGTTGCGCTCCCGGCGTACCAGACCCGCCTCCTCCAGCTCGTCGACGAACGACAGAGCGGCGGGTGGGCTGACACCCAGCGCCTGGGCGAGCCGGGTCTGCGAGCACGGCTGCTCGCGATCCAACGTCGACAAGACCCCGAAGTCGCGTGGGTCGAGCCGCAGCGGTGAGAGCTCTGCGACTGCCCACCCCCGGACCTGCCGATGGGCCTGGGCGATGAGGAAGCCGTTGTGAGCGGCGAGGGACTCGATGACCATCCAGCCCTCGCCCTGCAGCAGCGCGCGCAGTTGGTGCCGCAGCCGATCCCGCTGCCTGCTGGCCAGCGTCTGGGTCAGGATCCGCTCTCCGTCATCGAGCTCGTGGCGCAGAGTCGACAGCATCTTCTCGCCCAGCTCGGTCAACCGCAGGGCGTAGGAGCGACGGTCCTCGGGGTTGCGCTCGCGGGCGACCCAGCCGCGCTCCTCGAGGCAGTCGACAAGCTTCACCATGGTCGTCGGGTTGACATGCGTGATGTCGGCCAGCTGTCGCTGGGACATGGCGCCGCGCTCGGCAAGCAGTGCGAGATGTACCACATCGCGGACCTGGGTGTCGTCGTCACTGAGGCAGGCCTGGGCGCAGTCGGCAGCTCGCGCGTACGCGCGGCGCAGGAGGAACCCGGTCAGCTGCGGGAGACCCGGTGGCGGCCCGGCCCGGGCCGGCGACTGATCACTCATCAGGACTTCCCTCCCTCACGGCCTCAGGGTTCACCCTGAATTATCCATGGTTTCAGCAGATTGATCATTAACCATGTTGACGATTTCGCGCCACCGTGAGTACCTTCGATTTCGAACTTGCTGTCAGGCTATCCGAGACGTAGGAGTTCATCGTGGAGCGTTTGGCTCGTCTCGTCATGCATCACCGTCGCATCGTCAGCGTGTTCTGGCTGGTGCTGTTCCTCGGCGGCGGGTTCTCCGCCGGCCAGCTCAGCGACCGGCTGTCGCTCGACTTCTCGTTGCCCGGCCAGCCCGGCGACGACGCAGAAGTGCAGCTCATCGAAACCTTCGGCGTCAGCACCTTCGACACGTACGTCGCGGTCGTCACGGTGCCTGAGGGCGAGACCGTCGAGGAGAACCAGGACGCCATTGCGCAGGTCTTCGACGCGGCCGTGGCAAGTCTGAAAGACGTGGAGCTGCGTGTCGTTACTTTCGCGAGCACCGGCGATGAGGGATTCATCACCGATGACGGGCGGTCGACGTACGCCCTCCTGCAGGCTCCGATCCCAGTCACGTTCGGTCCGTACATCGAGGTCCCGCTCGAGCCTGCACTCAGCGGGGCAGCCGAGGCGCAGGGCTTCGAGAGTGGCCTGACGTCGTACGGGCTGCTGGCGGCAGGGGGCGACACGGAAGGACCGAGCGTTCTGGCCGAGACGCTCTTCGGCGCAGCCGGAGCGCTCCTGGTGTTGATCTTCGTGTACGCGTCCTTCCTGGCACTGCTCCCGATGCTGATCGCCGCCGTGTCCATCCTGACGACATTCATGCTCGTGCTCCTGCTGACGACCTTCAGCGACGTCAGTGTCATCGTCCAGTTCCTGATCGCCCTGATCGGACTCGGGGTGGCGATCGACTACTCGCTGCTCCTGGTGTCACGGTGGCGTGAGGAGCGAGC
Organism: Propionibacteriales bacterium; assembly: GCA_013821195.1. GTDB lineage: Bacteria > Actinomycetota > Actinomycetes > Propionibacteriales > Nocardioidaceae > JACDHG01. The sequence goes on along the minus strand of JACDHG010000041.1, from coordinate 9,615 downwards.
GCACGGCCGTAGCGACGAGGAAGCCGTGATCGTCGCGATGAAGACCGCTGGGCACTCCGTGCTCGCCTCGGGAGTGACCGTGGCCATCAGTCTGATAGCGCTCCTCGTCGTCCCCGTCCCGTTCCTTCGCAGCATGGGAATCGGCGGCATGTTGATTCCGCTCGTGTCCGTGTCCGTTGTCCTCACGTTGCTGCCGGCCCTGTTGTCGAGTGTCGGTCCCCGCATCGACTACCCGCGCATCCGTCATGAAGGCAAGGCATCGCGCGGCTGGTCGGCTTGGGCGCGGGTCATCGTCGCGCACCGCTTCGTCGCCACCGCAGTAGCACTGGTGATCCTCGCACTCCTCATCATCCCGGTGTTCAGTCTCAAGATCGGCCAGTCGGGCCTCGCGTCGCAGGCGCGAAGTGGCCCACGGTACGACGCTGTGCAGACCCTGAGTGACGGCGGTATCGGCGGTGGGCTCCTCACCCCCGTCGAGGTCTTGGTGCCCGTGGACGAGGCCGAGGCGGCGGCTGAGGCCGCGGGTGGGGTTGACGGCGTTCAGCTGGCCGTCGTCGGCAGCACCGAAGGTGAAACGTCCGTCGTCGACGTGCTGCCGACCGACGTCACGGTCGACAGCTCCGGCGTGGCTGTGGTCGACGACATCAGGGCAGCCGTCGAGGGGGCTGTTGACGGCGAGGTCGGCGTGGCCGGCCTAGGAGCAACCGTCCAGGACTACTCGAGCGCGGTGTACGACAAGTTCCCGTACGTGCTGGCGCTGATCTCGCTGATCACCTTCGTGCTCCTGGTCCGCACGTTCCGCTCCGTGCTCCTGCCCTTCAAGGCCGTTCTCCTCAACCTGCTCTCGCTCGCGGCCGTGTTCGGGTCGGTGGTGTTCTTCTGGCAGATGGGCAACGGGTCTGACGCGATCTTCAGCGTCTCTGAGACCGGCGCCATCACCTTCTGGCTGCCCGTGCTGATCTTCGCCTTCCTCTTTGGGCTGTCGATGGACTATGAGGTCTTCATCCTGGCTCGGATGCGGGAGGAGTATGACCGCACCGGAGACACCGGAATGGCCGTCATCGCCGGGATCGGTCGGACCGGGCGACTCGTGACGTCGGCGGCTCTGATCCTCTTCTTCGCTTTCTCGGCACTCGCATCCTCCCCTGGGACCGACATCAAGGTGCTCGGGACGGCCCTCGGGGTCGGCATCCTCATCGACGCCACGATCGTTCGCGCCCTGCTCGTGCCGGCACTCGTCTCCACCTTCGGTCGATGGAACTGGTGGCTCCCTGCCTGGCTCGCGCGCATCTTGCGAGTGGAGCCCTCGCCGCTTGCCCCGCGAGGAGTCGGGCCATCCTGACGACGTCCGACCACGGTCTGGCCAGGAGCCTCGCCCACGGGCCGATGCCGGCGCTCCACCGCGCGACACAGGATGATGCCATGAGCATTCGACCCATTGCCCGCCCGGCTCCACCAACCGTGCCCGTCGTCGATCCTCGCCCGCATCGAGCGGTCGGCGTTCAGCTCCCTGTCCGGCTGCGCATACAGGCGCAGGGATAGGTCACCGATCAGTTTCGACCGGGCGACCGGTCTACAAGGCAACGACGACGGTCCGGGAACGAGGGGCCACGGGAGGAAACCCCATGAGCAGGAACATTGCAGGTGTCTTGGCAGGGCGCATCACCAAGTGGGTGGTGGTGGTCTTCTGGATCGCTGTGCTGGCGTTCGCCGCGCCGCTCGCGGCGAAGCTGACCGACGTCCAGCAGAACGATGCCATCTCGTGGTTGCCGGGCGAGGCAGAGTCGACGAGGGCCCTGCAGCAACAAGAACAGTTCCAGTCGAGCGACACGATCCCAGCAGTCGTGGTCTACGAGCGGACGGACGGACTCACTGAGGACGACCTCGCCAAGGCGACGGCGGATGCGCAGGAGTTCGCGGCGTTCGACGACCTGGACGGCAAGGTGCAGGGCCCGCTCCCGTCGTCAGACAACCAGGCGCTCCAGACCGTCGTTCCGCTCGACCTCGGGTCGGAGGGCTGGGACAAGGCGCCCGACTTCGCCGACGACATCCGTGCCATCGCCGAAGCCGATGGCGACATGACGGTGCACATCTCCGGGCCGCTCGGCATGGCGTCGGACTCGGCTGCGGCATTCGGGGGCATCGACACCACGCTGCTGGCGGCCACGCTCGCCGTGGTCATCGTGCTGCTGCTGCTCACCTACCGCAGCCCCGTGCTGTGGATCTTCCCGCTGTTCACGGCGGTCGTCGCTCTGTTCACGTCCCAGGCTGTCATCTACTTCCTCGCCAGAGACGCCGGACTGGTGGTGAACGGTCAGAGCGCAGGAATCCTCACCGTCCTGGTCGTCGGAGCCGGGACGGACTACGCGCTGCTCCTGGTCGCGCGCTACCGAGAAGAGCTCCGTCGACACCACGACAAGCACGAGGCGATGGCGGTGGCCCTGCACCGCGCTGGGCCGGCGATCTTCGCCAGTGCGGGCACCGTCATCTTGGGCATGCTGTGCCTCGTCTTCGCCGACATGAACTCGACCCAGGGTCTCGGACCTGTTGCGGCCATCGGCGTCGGCGTCGCCCTGCTGGCGATGGTGACGCTCCTGCCCGCGTTGCTGGTGATCTTCGGCCGCTGGATCTTCTGGCCGAAGCGGCCGGCAGAGGGAAGCGCCGAGCCGACGGCGTCGGGATTCTGGGCCAGGATCGGAAACCGGATCTCCACCCGTCCGCGGTCGGTCTGGGCAGTCACGGCGGTCATCTTGGGCGTTGCCTGCATCGGTGTCGTCCAGCTCGACGCGAACGGGCTCAGCAACGACGAGCAGTACACGACGACAGTCGACTCCGTTGTCGGCGAAGAGGTGCTGGTCGAGCACGGCCTCGCGGACGCGGGCAGCCCGCTGGCCATCGTCACCGCCGATTCCTCGGCCGAGCAGGTCGCTCAGGTCGCCGGGGGGACCGACGGCATCGAGGGGGCTGAGGTCATCGCCAGCAACGGCGGGACGACGTACATCCAGGCACAGCTGAGCGACGCGCCTGACAGCCAGGCTGCGTTCGACACCGTGGAACGGCTGCGTACGGCGCTCGACGCCGTGACGTCAGACGCGCTCGTCGGCGGGACCACCGCGATCAACTTCGACGTGCGCGCCGCGTCCGACCGCGACAACCTGGTGCTGATCCCCGTCATCTTGGTGGTCGTGCTGCTGATCTTGATGGTGCTGCTGCGGTCGGTCGTCGCGCCGCTGCTGCTCATCGCCACGGTCGTGCTGTCGTTCGGCGCCGCACTCGGGGTGAGCGCCCTCGTGTTCCGTTACATCTTCGGCTTCGGCGGGGCCGATACGTCGTTCCCGCTGTTCGTGTTCGTGTTCCTCGTGGCCCTCGGCATCGACTACAACATCTTCTTGATGACGCGGGTCCGCGAGGAGTCGCTCAAGTACGGCACCAGACGCGGCGCACTGATCGGCCTCGGCGCCACCGGCGGCGTGATCACCTCGGCCGGGCTGGTGCTGGCCGGCACGTTCGCGGTGCTCGGCACCCTGCCGCTCGTGTTCTTGGCCGAGCTCGGCTTCGCCGTCGCCTTCGGCGTGCTGCTCGACACGATCGTGGTGCGGGCTGTGCTCGTCACGGCTCTGAACCTCGACGTCGGCCGCCACATGTGGTGGCCCAGCGCCCTCGGCCACAAGCACGACGTCGAGTCCGACGTCCGGCGAGACAGCGACCGGGTGCTCGTCGGAGGCTGACCTCTCCCAGGGATTCGTCCGACTCAGAGCGGATCTTGTGAGCTTGTCCGAGGCGGACGAATCGGCGACCCGCGGATGCAGCTCAACAGGCTGGTGACAGGTGACCCCTCGGGTTGGCAGGATCGGGTCATCCCATCTCCGCACCCGAAGGGACATCCTCCGATGGCCAAGATGATCGTACGACTGCTGTTTGCCACCTGCCTCACCTTCGGCGGCCTGGTCGCCGTCAATGCCGCCGCGCCGCCGGAGGCCGCGGCGTACCCGTGGTCTCGCACGCTGAGCCAGGGGATGTCGGGCTCCGACGTTCGCGAGCTACAGATCCGCGTCGCCGGCTGGGCCGCTGACAGTGCTTCGCAGACCTACGTCGCGGTCGACGGCGACTTCGGACCCGGGACGACGGCCGCGGTCATCCGCTTCCAGCGCGCCTACGGGCTCTCCGCCGACGGGGTCGCCGGGCCGCAGACCCAGGCGCAGCTCAACGCCCTGGAGGACTCCGACGGGTCGACCCGGAACTTCGCCTGGAGCGAGTTCTACTCCAAGGACGGCTCAGGCTTCTCCGGAGGGAAGGTGTCGTCGACCCAGGTCAGGGAGAACGTGAGACGACTGATGTACAAGCTGGAGGCGGTCCGGAAGAAGGCCGGCAACGCCCCCATCAGCATCAACTCCGGCTTCCGCAGCATCAACCACAACGCCAATGTGGGTGGGGCGAGCAACAGTCTGCACATGTACGGCGTCGCCGCCGACATCGTGGTGTCTGGCCGCTCGGTCTCGACGGTGATGGGCTACGCCAAGACCTCCGGCTTCTCAGGGATCATCCGGTACAGCTCGTTCACCCACGTCGACAGCCGGGTCGAGTACCCCTACGGCTCCCAGTCCTGGTACTGGACCTCCTGACGCCGCGACCCGCCCCCCTCCGCCCCCACCGATTCGTCCGGGCAGACGCGGGTAGTTCAAGCCCGACCCACTCGGACGAATCGAGAAGTGGTCAGCTGAGGCGCTGGCCGCGGCGGTACACGGCGCCCACCAACGGGACACCGGGGCGGTAGGCCAGGTGCACGTACGACGGCGCCGCCAGCACCATGAAGTCGGCGGGGGCACCCACGGCGAGCCGGCCCACGTCGTCGCGGCGCAGCGCTGCCGCCCCACCGGCGGTTGCGGACCACAGCGCCTCGGCCGGCGTCATCGCCATCTCCCGGACAGCCAGTGCGATGCACAGCGGCATCGACGAGGTGTAGGACGACCCCGGGTTGCAGTCGGTGGCCAGCGCGACCGTGACTCCGGCGGCCAGCATCGCACGCGCGTCGGGGTATGGCGACCGGGTGGAGAACTCGACCCCAGGCAGCAGAGTCGCCGCGACACCGGCCGCCGCGAGGTTGGCGAGGTCGTCGGCGGTGGCGAAGGTGCAGTGGTCGGCGGATGCCGCCCCGACGTCGCACGCCACCTCGATCCCGGGTCCGTGGCCCAGCTGGTTGGCGTGGATCCGGGCCTGGAGTCCGGCGGCCTGACCCGCCCGCAGGACCGCCCGCGCCTGCTCGGCGTCGAAGGCGCCGCGCTCGCAGAAGACATCGACCCACCTGGCGTGCGGCGCTGCGCCGGTGAGCATCGGCCCGGTGACCAGGTCGACGTACGCCGCCGGCTCGTCGGCATACTCAGGTGGCACGACGTGCGCGCCCAGGTATGTCGTCTCGCTCGTCACCTGCGCCGCGATGGCCAGCGAGCGGGTCTCGTCGGCGACGGTCAGGCCGTAGCCGGACTTGACCTCGACGGTGGTCGTCCCCTGCCGCGCCATCTCGGCCACCAGCCGCGCCAGGTTCGCGGCGAGCTCGTCGTCGCTGGCGTGCCGGGTCGCGGCCACGGTGGTCTGGATCCCGCCCGCGGAGTAGGCCCGCCCCTCCATCCGGGCCGCGAACTCCTGCGCTCGGTCGCCGGCGAATACCAGGTGGGAGTGACTGTCGACGAAGCCGGGCACCACGGCGGCGCCCGCGGCGTCCACACTGGCGTCGGCGGCCGGCGCCTCGGCCCGCCGACCGACCCACGCGACTCGGTGTCCCTCCACGACGACCGCGGCGTCCTCGAGCAGACCGAGCCGTGACCCGGCACCGATGGCAGGGTCGTTGGTGACGAGCTCGCCGATGTTGTCGACCAGCAGCGAGACCGTCACGACACCACGGCCCCGATCGAGGCCGCGAGCCGGTCCGCCACCTCCGCACGGTCGAGCGCGACCCGGCGCCCTGACGCGATGACCGAGACGATGTCGGCTGCGGTGGCGGCGAAGACGACCGTCTCCTCCCCACCGCCCGTGCCTGCGGTCCGCAGGCTGGCTGGATCGATCGTGACGAGGTCTGCCCAGGCACCTGCCGCGATGCGTCCACCGTCGGGAAAGCCCAACGACGCATGGCCGTTCGAGGTCGCCGCGGCGATCAGCTCGGCCGCCCGGAAGTGCCCACGCAGCTGCGTCTGCAGCCTGGTGTCGAGCTCGACGGCGCGCATCTCCTCGTGCATGTCGATGACCGCGTGGCTGTCGGACCCCAGCGTCAGCCGGGCGCCGGCATCGACGAGCTCACGAGCCGGACCGACCCCGTCGGCGAGGTCCCGCTCGGTCGTCGGGCAGAAGCCGGCGTATACCTGCGCCGCGGCCAGCGTGAGGATGTCGCTGTCGGTGAGGTGGGTCGCGTGGACGACCGACAGCCGGTCGCTGAGCACGCCGGCGTCGGCGATCAGCCCTGTCGGGGTGAGCCCGTAGGCATCGTGACAGGCTGCGTTCTCGGCGGACTGTTCTGAGAGGTGGATGTGCAGTGGACTGCCCGGCAGCGCATTGGCGACGGTGGCGAGCTGGTCGCGCGGCACCGCCCGCACGGAGTGGATCGCCGCTCCCACGACCACGCCAGGGTCGTCGAAGGCCAGCGCCTGGACTCGCGTCGCCCACCGGTCCGCGTTGCCGTCGCTGAAGCGACGCTGCACGCCCTCGGCGGGCGCATCGAAGCCCGCCGAGAGGTAGCACGCGTCGAGCAACGTGATGCGCAGCCCCGCCTCGCGGGCGGCGGCGACGAGTGCCTCGCCCATCGCGTTCGGGTCGTCGTACGGCGACCCGCTCGACTCGTGGTGCAGGTAGTGGAACTCACCGACCGCGGTGATCCCGGTCAGCGCCATCTCCTGGTATGTCGCCAGCGCCAGCGCGTGGTAGCGGTCAGGGTCGAGGCGCTCCCCCACGTCGTACATCGTGTCCCGCCACGTCCAGAACGATCCGCGCTCACGTTGGGTGCGACCACGCAGAGTCCGGTGGAAGGCATGGCTGTGACTGTTGGCGAAGCCGGGAATCGTCAGCCCCGCAAGACGTTCTGCCCCGTGCGGAGGCTCACCACGATCCACAGCGGCGATGTGCGTGCCTTCGACCTCGACGATGACGCCGTCGACGAAACCCTCGTCGCCCAGCCACGCCCGCTCACACCAGTACGCCGTCATGACGCCAGCTCTCGCAGCACTCGGGTCAAGGCGTCCACCCCTGCCAGGCAGTCGGCCGTCTCGGCATGCTCGGCGGGCGAGTGCGAGACACCCGTGGGGTTGCGGACGAAGAGCATCGCCGACGGGACGCCGGCGAGCTGCAGGATCCCGGCGTCGTGACCGGCGCCCGTCGGGATCACCGGCGCATCGTCGAGCACGGCAGCGAGCCGGTGCGCCAGCGGCACGTCGAAGTCGACGGTCGGCGAGACAGACTCGGCTGTCACCTCGACGGCTGTCCCGTCTCGCTCAGCGCGCTCGAAGGATTGTCGGATGATCGTCTCGACCAGCTCAACGAGGACACCGGAGTCGGCGCCGCGCGCGTCGAGCCAGGCAGCCACGTGCGAAGGGATCGCATTGGTGATGTTGGGCCGGGACGTCAGCCGCCCAAAGGTCGCGCGAGCGTCGACCAACCTGGCCTGCTTGTTGGCTGCGAGGACCGTCATCGCGTACGTGAGCATCGGGTCGCGGCGGTCCTCCATCCGCGTCGCTCCCGCATGGTTTGGCTCGCCGGTGAAGTCGAACTTCCAGCGCCCGTGCGCCCAACTGGCCGAGGCGACAGCGACGGCTCGGTCCCGTTCGACGAGGTCGCGACCCTGCTCGACGTGCAGCTCGACGAAGAGGCCGACCTGATCGAGCAGGCCAGACCGGCCAAGCCGTGGCTCAAGACCTGCCGCTGTCATGGCGTCGAGCAGGAACACGCCGTCAGGGCCGCGCAGCTCCCGTGCGTCGTCAGGGTCCGTCAGGCCTGTCGCCAGGCGAGAACCCAAGCAGGCAAGGCCGAACCGGGACCCCTCCTCCGCAACGAACATCGCGACGCCGATAGGCCGCTGAGGAGAGAAACCACTGTCGCGCAGGGCGTCGATGGCGGCGAACGACGACACCACTCCCAACGGGCCGTCGAAGGCGCCTCCGTCGTCGACGGAGTCGAGGTGTGACCCCACCAGGATCCCTGAGCCTGTCGCACCCTCGGGTCGCCACCAGGCGACAGCGTTGCCCTGTCCGTCCTGCTCGACGGCGAGGCCGCGACGGGTCGCCTGCTCGACGTACCAGGCAGCGCACTCGCGCTCCGCGGCCGCGAAGGGCGAGCGGACGTAGCCGCCGGAGCGAGGGTCGCGGCCGATCGGCCGCAGGTCTCGCGACATCTGCTCGAACGTCATCGCTGCCCACTATCGCAGCCGTTGAGTCGGGGTTGGAGTCGGACGCTGTGCGGTCGAAGCGCATCGGCGACGGTGACCGCAGTGAGCTCGGTCAAAGTCGCGACCAGGTCGGCCGGCTCCACCACGGGTAGGGCGTCGAGCTCGCCGTCGGGATAGGCGGCGGAGAAGGTCTCACGGCCGGTCGAGGCAGGCGGTGTCTCGCGGAAGTACGGGTGCCCGAGCAGGCGGTGCAGCAGGTCCGGACGCACCTGCCCGGCGGCGGCGAGCCGCCCGTCACGGTCGTAGCGTTGCGCGCCGCTCGTCGCGCGGGCGGCCGCGACGTCGAGCACTCGAGGTCGATCACCCCGACGTCGATGCCGTCGGCGGACGTGCCGGAGGCCGGGGCCATGACGATCACCCCTGCTCCCGCATGTCGACAGCCGCACGGACGTGGCCGCGGGCGGCTTCGAGTCGTGCGCTGGCTGTGTCGACGTCGCAGGCGCCGAGAATGCTCACCAGGGCGAGCTTGGTGTGCCAGTCGCAGAGCTCGAGGACCCGCACAGCCTCGGCGTCGTCGACGCCGGTCGACTGCCTGATGATGCGTCGCGCCCGCAGCCGCAGCTTCTCGTTGGAGGCCCGCAGGTCGACCATCCAGGCGCCGTAGGACTTGCCGGCGAGGATCATCGCGCTCGTCGACAAGGCGTTGAGGGTGATCTTCTCCGACGTACCGGCCTTCAGCCTGGTGGAGCCGGACAGCACCTCCGGGCCGGTCAGCAGCTCGATCGTCACGTCGGCCCGGGCTCCGGCGGCGCTGCCGCCGTTGTTGACCACGGCGACGGTCTTGGCCCCCGCGTGACGCGCGCGCTCGAGGGCCCCGAGCACGTACGGCGTCCGGCCCGAGGCGGTGATCCCCACGACGACGTCGGCGGGCGTGAGGTGGACGGCAGCCACGTCCGCGGCTCCCGCCGCCGCGTCGTCCTCGGCACCCTCCACCGCGGCTGTCGTCGCCTGCTGCCCGCCGGCGAGCACCGCCATGACCTGCTCAGGTGAGGTCCCGAACGTCGGCGGGCACTCAGCGGCGTCGACGGCGGCGAGGCGACCAGGGGTTCCGGCGCCGACGTAGACGAGCCTGCCACCTGAGTCGAACGCGGTCGCCACCAGGCGTACGGCGTCAGCCAGCCCGGCGCGCGCACCAGCCACGGCGCGCGGCACCGAGGCCTCGGCCTCGAGCAACAGGTCGACGATCTCCT
>JACDHG010000009.1 GCA_013821195.1 Propionibacteriales bacterium | reverse complement strand
CATCAGGATCGACGCCAGCGTCAGCCCGACAGCAAGGGCCGTGCTGTAGATCGCCGTGAGGAGGCCGATCCGGTGCGGGAAGTGGCGCTTGACCAGAGACGGCAGCAGCACGTTCGCCGTCGCCATGCCCGCAAGGGCCGGCACCGTCGCACAGATGAAGACGACCGCGTTGGGTGCCCCGGCTCTCGCGAACAATGCAAGAGCGGCCAGGGTGAGCGATCCCAGCAACACCTTGTGGATGCCGATGGTGCGTGCCGCCCATGGAGCCAGCAGGGCGAAGAACGCGAAGCACAGCACGGGCAGAGTCGTGACGACTCCGGCTGTGGTGGCGCTCATCGACAGGCCGGACCGGAGCTCGGGCAGGACCGGCCCCACACTGACGGCGACCGGCCGGAGGTTGAAGGCGAGCGCGATCAGCCCGACCACGAGAAGGATCTGCTGACGGCGGTGAGGCGACACGTCGCAGCATTCTGCTACGGGGCCGTCAGGATCAGCGCCAGGGGCGTTCAGGCGAGGCGAGTGTGTTCGTCGTCCGACCCTGGCAGCGGACTTCTCTCCACCGCGAGCAGTACTCGGCCAGGACAGCTACCGAGCTGAGTTGGCGTTGTAGAACTGGGTGGCGTCGGATCTGTACATGAAGACCAGGGCCGCGATACCGACGAGCACGCTCGCAGCTCCCACGAGGAGCGACAGTGTGGGTGAGGTATCAGTGGTGAGCGCGTAGACGAAGGACAACACGTTGATCGCGGCGAAAACCGTCGCGACGATGCGCGCCCACTTCTTGCCCTTGCCGTTCGCCGACGCCATCCACAGCCACAGTGCGATACCGATCACGCCGGCCGCGATGGCGGCGATCAGCACCACCTGGTACAGGGCGTCTACGTCCGCCTGAGTGAAGGTGCCAGTGCCGGCTTCCAGCTGCGCGCGGGCGAGGTCCTTGAAGGTATCGAGCATCAGCAGCGTGACGACGAGGCTCAGGGCGCTGATGGCTGCGCCGACTCGCATCAGGAGAACTGCTGTCTTGATCGATGGTGGCTGCCCCATACTCGTGTTGTGCCCTGCCTGGTCGGCGCGCGCACTCTCTTCGGGGAAGGACGGGTAGTCGGTGCTCATGTGGGTGCCCCCAAGGCGTCGAAGTACCGGCCGGGAACGGCGCGGTCGAACACGCTGACAATAGGAGAGCCTGGCCGCCAATGCCAGGGTCCGCCGGGCGAGTCCCGAAAATCATCGCCTGGCATCCCTCGCTCAGAGCTGTCGCCCCTGTCTCGCGAGGTCCTTCGGCTGAGCTTGAGTCCACGGCAGCTGCGCGACGTCGTCCGGGAGAGTCGCGGCTATGGTGCGACTGTGCGTGACCAGCCCGAGCAGCGCCCACCGCCGGTGCAGAAGCTGCGGATGCGATATGCGAAGCGCGGTCGGCTGCGCTTCACCAGCCACCGGGACTTCGGACGGGCCTTCGAGAGGGCGCTGCGCCGTGCCGGGCTTCCGATGGCGTACTCGTCCGGCTTCAACCCACACCCGCGGATCTCCTACGCGAACGCCTCGCCGACGGGCGCAGCCAGTGAGGCGGAGTACGTCGAGATCGGCGTGGTGGAGAGCTGTGACCCAGCCGACGTACGGGCTCGGCTCGACGACGCGCTCCCCGCGGGATTGGACATCCTCGAGGTCGTGGTCGCCGGTCCTGGAGCCCTCGCGGACAGGCTCGAGGCAGGTCGCTGGAGGGTCGCGCTTCCCGGCGTCGACCCTGCCCTGGCTGAGGACGCCGTCGCTGCATTCCTCGCCGAGACCTCGGTCGATGTCCAGCGGATGACGAAGCGCGGGATGAGGGCGTTCGACTGCCGAGCCGCGGTCGTGCGGCTCTCGGTGCGCACTGACGAGGCCGCTGGGCAGATGTGTGCGATACTCGACGTGGTCGTGCGGCACGGCACCCCCGCCGTTCGACCCGACGACATCCTCGCCGGTCTCCGAGAGATCGCAGGTCTTGAAGCGCCGGTTCCGCCACTGCAGACCCGACTCGCGCAGGGCCCTTTGGACCCGGAGACTGCGGGCGTGGGTGACCCGTTCGGACCCGATCGCGACGCTCAGGCTGACGCCGGCGACCGCTGACCGGCCCCGACGGCAACCCCGGTGTCGTTGCTGCTGCAGCCGACGACCGTACGACGTACGACGCCGGCTGTGGCCCACCGCAAGCTTGTGTGGCGACCCGACCCCATGTCGGGCACCACGACCCGAACCGCCTCCGCGCGGCGCTGAGCGCCCGGAGGCACGCGAGGAGCGCACCATGCCCGACAACGACGGCACCACGTCGCCCGACACCACCACCGAACCCGGTAACCCGCAACCAGCTGCGCCGCGCGCCAGGCGGCGTGCCGCAAGTCGGCCAGCGGGACCTCCTGCGCCCGTCACCGAACAGGCCCGCGCAGCCCCCCAGCCCTCGGGCGAGTCAGCCGGACCGACCTCGACGCCGGGCGACTCACCTGACGAGGTCCCAGCCACCAAGCCAACCGCGAGACGCAGCCCGCGCAAGAGCACCAAGAAGACGGCGGCGTCCGAGGTCGCCGCCGTGCCGGCAACGAGTGAGGCCGGTGCGCAGGACAGCTCGGCCCCGGCAGACAAAGCGGCGCCGGCCAAGAAGGCCGCGAAGAAGTCCGCAGCAAAGCGGACGAGCAAGAAGACCGGCAAGCAAGCGGATATCCCCGCGGTTGACGTCGACGAGGCGACACCGGCCGTGACTGAGCCGGTGTCGTCGGTCGAGCTGGTCGACTCAGCAGAGACCTCTGCCAGCAGCACCGACCCGGCCGACTCCGGCACCCTCGCCTCGCCGGTGTCCCTGCTGTTCCAGCCGCCGGACGAGACGAAGGTGGCCACCCGCCGGGCCGCCGCCGGCAGGTCAACGGCCGGGCGAGTGGCCACTGAGACCACCCAAGGGCCCGCGGAGTCCGCCGCGGAAGTGTCAGAGTCCGGCACGGACAGCGACGCCGACGGTGGAGAGGACCAACCAGGCGGCAGCCGCCGACGGCGATCGCGTGGCGGTCGCAACCGCCGCAAGACTTCCGATTCGACGCAGGACCAGGCCAAGGACGACGGTGAGCACTCGACCGAGGCGGAGGCTGCTCCAGGCGGGTCCGACGAGGGCTCCAGCGAGGGCGAGGAGAGCTCCACGCGTCGACGGCGCCGTCGACGTCGCGGCGGTGATGACGGCAACGAAGGATCCGACGACCCTGCTGACACCGTCGTCAAGGTGCGCCAGTCTCGCGCCAAGAAGGACTCCGCCGCCAAGAAGGACACGGTCACGAGCGTCGAGGGCTCGACGCGTATCGAGGCCAAGAAGCAGCGTCGCCGCGAGGGCCGCGAGGCCGGTCGACGCCGCCCACCGATCCTGAGCGAGTCCGAGTTCCTGACACGCCGCGAGTCGGTCGAGCGCGTCATGGCGATTCGCCAACGGGGTGAGACCACCCAGATCGCCGTACTCGAGGATGACGTCCTCGTCGAGCACTACGTCGCGCTGGAGTCGCAGAGCTCGATCATCGGCAACGTCTACCTCGCTCGGGTGCAGAACGTGCTGCCCAGTATGGAGGCTGCCTTCATCGACATCGGCAAGGGCCGCAACGCCGTGCTGTACGCCGGTGAGGTCAACTGGGACCTGCGCGACAACGTCAACACACCACGAAAGATCGAGAACGCGCTCAAGCCGGGTCAGCCGGTGCTCGCCCAGGTGAGCAAGGACCCCGTCGGACACAAGGGCGCTCGGCTCACCAGCCAGATCAGCCTGCCGGGGCGATACCTCGTCTATGTCCCCGGCGGCGGAGCGAGCGGCATCAGCCGCAAGCTTCCCGACACCGAGCGGAGCCGGCTCAAGAGCCTGCTCAAGGACATCGTTCCCGACGACGCCAACGTCATCATCCGCACTGCGGCTGAGGGCGCCAGCGAGGAGGAGCTGACCCGCGACGTCACCCGGCTCACCGCCCGCTGGGAGGACATCGAGAAGAAGTCGAAGAAGGGCCAGGCCCCGCAGCTGCTCTACGCCGAGCCGGACACCACCCTCAGGGTCGTGCGCGACCTCTTCACGGAGGACTTCTCCAAGCTCGTCATCCACGGTGAGGACGCCTGGGACATGGTCGAGGGCTACGTCCAGCACGTCGCGCCCGACCTCGCTGACCGGCTCGAGCGGTGGCAGGGCGACAAGGACGTCTTCGACGCCCACCGGATCGATGAGCAGATCGTCAAGGCGATGGAACGCAAGGTCTGGCTTCCGTCGGGCGGCTCGCTCGTCATCGACCGCACCGAGGCGATGACCGTCGTCGACGTCAACACCGGGAAGTTCACCGGCTCGGGCGGCAACCTCGAGGAGACGGTGACGAAGAACAACCTCGAGGCGGCCGAAGAGATCGTCCGTCAGCTCCGGCTGCGTGACATCGGCGGCATCATCGTCGTCGACTTCATCGACATGGTCCTCGAGAGCAACCGCGACCTCGTGATGCGCCGCCTGGTCGAGTGCCTCGGCCGTGACCGCACCCGGCACCAGGTGGCCGAGGTGACCTCGCTCGGTCTGGTGCAGATGACGCGCAAGCGCATCAGCACCGGCCTGCTGGAGGCGTTCAGCGAGCTCTGCGAGCACTGCAACGGGCGAGGTGTCGTCATCGCGGCCGAGCCGGTCGAGTCCAAGAAGTCCGACGACCATCACCACGGTGGCAGCGGTGGCAACGGCGGCTCGCGCGGTGCCTCCAAGCGTTCGAGCAGCCGGCGCCGCGGCGGCAAGAGCTCTGAATCCCACGACTCAGCCACTCGTTCAGACGGCGACAGCTCCGAGGGCACATCCGCCGGTGCCGCACAGCCAGAAGCCAGCAGCTCCGAGACCGTCGCGACGGGTTGAGGAGCACGGCCTTCCGGAGCTGCAAGGACCGGCGGGCCGTTTTGACCGCACCGGGGAAAGATCCGTAGACTCGATCCTCGGCGTGCCTCGTGCGCGTCTTCATGCTCGGGCCAGTCGGCTCAGGTAAGACGCCTCGTGCTGACATCGGCGCGAGCGGGTCGGTCAAGGCGCACGCGTCCGGGTCGACTCGACCAAGAGTTTCAGTCCTACGCAAGAGTTTCAGTCCTACGAGAGAGTGAGCCCGCGGTGTACGCGATCGTGCGCAGTGGCGGCCAGCAGCAGAAGGTCGCGGTCGGCGACGTCATCGAGATCGACAAGGTGGCGACGGTGCCCGGCGAGAGTCTCTCCCTGCGCGCCGTGCTGGTCGTGGACGGCGCCACGGTCACGTCTGACGCCGACACGTTGTCGAAGGTCGACGTCCAGGCGGAGGTCATCGGTGCCACCAAGGGTCCGAAGATCCACATCCTGAAGTACAAGAACAAGACCGGATACCGCAAGCGCCAAGGCCACCGCCAGCACTACACGCAGGTCAAGGTGACCGCGATCAACACCACAGACAACTGAGCAGGGGCGAGAAGACTCATGGCACACAAGAAGGGCGCAGCCTCCACCAGGAACGGCCGCGACAGCAACTCCCAGCGGCTGGGTGTGAAGCGCTTCGGCGGTCAGCTCGTCAACGCGGGCGAGATCATCGTCCGCCAGCGCGGCACGCACTTCCACCCCGGCACCGGTGTGGGTCGTGGCGGCGACGACACGCTGTTCGCGCTCGTCGAGGGGAACGTCGAGTTCGGCACGAGGCGCGGACGCCGCGTCGTCAACATCGCGCCCGCGGCGGAGTAGCCGAGCGTCGTACGACGATCGAGGGGCGTTCCCGCTGAGAAGCGGAACGCCCCTCGTCGCGTAACTCTCCAGGCGCATCCCTCCCGCGAGTTGCGGGAGACTGCAGGTGCTGGTCGGCGTGTCGACCTGCAGCTTCCCGCAATCGCGGGGAGGGACGGGAGCCGGCACGAAGACGAAGGAGGACTGGCGTGGCAGTTCCGACGTTCGTCGACCGCGTGGTGCTCCACGTCGTGGGTGGTCGGGGAGGCCACGGCGTCGCCTCGGTGCACCGGGAGAAGTTCAAGCCGCTCGGTGGTCCCGACGGCGGGAACGGCGGTCACGGGGGTGACGTGACCTTGCGGGTCGACCCCGACGTGATGACCTTGGTCGACTACCACCACGAGTCGACCCGACGCGCCACCAACGGCAAGCAGGGCCAAGGGGACCACCGCGCAGGAGCCAACGGCGCCTCGATCGTGCTGTCCGTCCCGGACGGCACCATCGTGTCGACGCTCGAGGGCGACGTGCTCGCCGACCTCGTCGGTGCCGGCACGGAGCTGGTCGTCGCCGCCGGAGGACGTGGCGGGCTGGGCAATGCGGCCTTGGCGAGCAAGTCCCGCAAGGCGCCTGGGTTCGCCCTGCTGGGTGAGGCCGGTGACGAGCGCACGATCGTCTTGGAGCTCAAAGTCGTCGCGGACGTCGGCCTCGTGGGTTACCCCAGCGCCGGCAAGTCAAGTCTGGTCGCCGCCATCTCACGGGCTCGCCCCAAGATCGCCGACTACCCGTTCACGACCCTCGTCCCGAGCCTCGGCGTCGTGACCGCTGGCGAGATGACGTACACCGTGGCCGACGTGCCGGGCCTGATCGAGGGTGCGAGCGACGGCCGAGGTCTCGGTCACGACTTCCTGCGCCACATCGAGCGCTGCGCTGCGGTGCTGCACGTCATCGACTGCGCGACCATCGAGCCGGGGCGTGACCCCCTCAGCGACCTCGATGCCATGGAGGGCGAGCTGCACGCCTACGGCGGGCTCGACGACAGGCCCCGCCTGGTCGCCCTGAACAAGATCGATGTCCCCGACGCGCGCGACCTGGCCGAGATGGTGCGACCAGATCTCGAGGAGCGCGGCTACCAGGTCTTCTCGATCTCGGCAGCCAGCCACGAGGGCCTTCGGGAGCTCACCTTCGCCCTTGGCATGCTCGTGGCCGAGTCGCGGGTGGCACCCGCCGACGTCGTACCGACGAGGATCGTGCTGCGGCCGACCGGCGACAACGACAGCGAGTTCTCGATCCGAGAGGTCGAGGGGCGCTGGCACGTGCGCGGCGAGAAGCCGCAGCGCTGGATCAAGCAGACCGACTTCGGCAACGACGAGGCGGTCGGCTACCTCGCCGACCGCCTCAACCGCATCGGTATCGAGCAACAGCTCCTGAGGCTCGGCGCCCGGGTCGGCGACGACGTGGTGATCGGCGACGACGACAACGCCGTCGTGTTCGAGTTCGACCCGGGCGTCGAGGCCGGCGCCGAGACTTTGATGAGCCGACGCGGCCAGGACCCGCGACTCGAGGGCCGATGACGCCGGCGGATGTCGGCACGGTGGCGGCTGCCAAGCGGCTCGTCGTCAAGGTCGGCTCATCCTCCCTGACCACGGCCACCGGTGGCATCGACGACACCCGTCTGGAGGCCCTGGTCTACTCGCTCGCCACTGCTCGCACGACCGGGCGCGAGATCGTGCTGGTCTCGTCCGGGGCGATCGCCGCCGGGCTCGCCCCCCTCGGCTTCACGCGGAGACCGCGTGACCTGGCCCGCCAGCAGGCAGCCGCCAGTGTCGGGCAGGGCTTGCTCATGCACCGCTACACGGCTGCCTTCGCGTCATACGGGATCCGCGTCGGTCAGGTGCTTCTCAGCGCCGACGACGTGACCCGGCGTGGGCACTACCGCAACGCCTACCGGACGTTCGCAAAGCTGATCGAGCTCGGGGCGCTGCCGATCGTCAACGAGAACGACACTGTCGCGACGTCGGAGATCCGCTTCGGGGACAACGACCGCCTCGCGGCACTGGTGGCCCACCTTGTTCATGCCGATGCCCTCGTCCTGCTGTCGGACGTCGACGGGGTCTACGACCGCCCGCCCTCGCACCCTGACGCCCGACGTATCCCCGTCGTCCGCTCGCGAGCAGACCTCGCCGACGTCGAGACCGGGTCCGTGACAGCGAAGGGCGCCGACGCGCTTGGCACCGGCGGCGTGGAGACAAAGGTCGACGCCGCCAACATCGCCACGAGCGCGGGCATCGTCGCAGTCGTGGCGCGCGCGGACCAGGTCGGCGACGTCCTCGCCGGCCGCGCAGTGGGCACGCGATTCGAGCCGACCGGCAAGCGGCGGGCCACCCGGCTGCTCTGGCTGGCGCACGCGACAGACCCGCAAGGTCAGCTCGTCCTCGACGCCGGCGCGGTGGCGGCTGTCACAGGCAGGGGTACGTCGTTGCTGCCGGCTGGAGTGGTCGCCGCGCACGGGTCCTTCGTCACAGGCGATCCGGTCGACCTCGTGGGCCCCGACGGGGTCGTGGTCGCGCGCGGGCTCGTCAACTATGACTCCGCCGAGCTGCCCGTCCTGCTTGGGCGCTCGACCCGCGAGCTCGCGGCCGAGCTCGGTGACGCCTACGAGCGTGAGCTCGTGCACCGCGACGACCTCGTGCTCCTGGCACCGTGAGTTTGCGCGTTTGTCCTCCGACGACGCGCGCAGTTGTCACACTGTGGCGAATGCACCTCATCCCGTCGGGAGATCTCGTGGACTCTGCGGTTCGGTTGTGGCACGTCACGGTGACCGTCTCCGGGGATCCCCAGCCGCTGACGGCCACGCAGGATGCGCTACGGGCGCTGCACGGCGAGCGCCCGTTCATCCACTCCATCCGGTACGACGAGGACCGCGTCGAGCTGCAGTACTGGGAGGAGGGCGAGGAGATGGTCGATGCCGCCTCCCTGGCCCTGCGGCTGTGGAACGAGCACCGTGGCTCCGCCGGGCTGCCTGCCTGGAAGGTCGTCGGCCTCGAGGTGGTCGAGAGGGAGACGTTCCAGGGCCGCCACCAGGTGACGCCGCTGGCCAACTCCGACGCCCACCCCCGCCGGTTCTGACGTCGCGGAGCTGCCCGGCTGTCGGTGAGACGTCCTGACACTCAGCGCCCCCACGTCGTACCCTGAGGCCATGAGCCAAGCGGAGGTGCGGGCCAGCGCCGAGCGTGCCCTCGAGGCCACCCGGCCCCTCGCGGCTGCTCCGCGTGCTGTCAAGGACGCCGCACTGCGAGCGATGGCCGACTCCCTGGAGCGCCACTGCGCCGAGATCCTTGACGCCAACGCTACCGACGTGAGCGACCAGACTGCGGCTGGCATGTCTGACGCCATGGTCGACCGGCTGCGGCTCACCTCGGGGCGGGTGAGCGCCATGGCCGACGGGCTGCGAGCGCTCGCCGTCCTAGGAGACCCTGTGGGCGAGGTGGTCCGTGGATCGACGCTCGCCAACGGGCTCGAGATGCGTCAGCTGCGGGTGCCCCTGGGCGTCGTCGCGATGATCTACGAGGGTCGACCCAACGTCACCGCCGATGCCGCGGGTATCTGCCTCAAGAGCGGCAACGCCGTCCTGCTGCGCGGCTCGTCGTCGGCTCTGCACTCCAACACGGCCATCGTCGCCGCCCTGCGTGAGGCCGTCGAGGCGACGGGGCTGCCCGCCGATGCGATCCAGCTCGTGGTCGGCGGGCGGGACGACGTCGCGGATCTGCTGCAGGCCCGTGGCCTGGTCGACGTAGTCATCCCACGCGGCGGTGCCGCCCTGATCGAGCGTGTCGTCACCGAGTCGACGGTGCCGGTGATCGAGACCGGCATCGGCAACTGCCATGTCTACGTCGACGCCGACGCCGACCTCGACATGGCAGAACGCATCGTCGTCAACGCCAAGACCCACCGGCCGAGCTTGTGCAACGCAGCGGAGTCGCTGCTGGTGCATGCCCAGGTGGCTGAGGAGTTCGTGCCCCGCATCGTCAAGGCGCTCGCCGCCGAGGGCGTGACGGTGCACGGGGACGAGGGGGTACGGCGGGTGAGCCCAGACGTCATACCGGCGACCGAGGAGGACTTCGGCGCCGAGTACCTCTCGCTCGACCTGTCCGCGGCCGTCGTCGGCTCGCTCGACGACGCGGTCGCGCACATCCGTCGCTACGGCACCGGTCACACCGAGGCGATCGTGACGCGCTCACACGAGGCGGCCCGGCGCTTCGCTGCCGAGGTCGATGCGGCTGCGGTCATCGTCAACGCGTCGACGCGGTTCACCGACGGTGGGGAGTTCGGCTTCGGCGCCGAGATCGGCATCTCCACCCAGAAGCTGCACGCACGCGGCCCGATGGGGCTTCAGGAGATGACCTCGACGAAGTACGTCGTGACCGGCGACGGCCAGATCCGCTCCTGACGGTGACCCCGCGCGAACCTATGGTGGGATCGCAGCGTCACAGCGCCAGATAGGACTGCGACACGTCAGTGGACTACTTCGACACGTACCCAGTCGATCCCGATGAGATCATCGGGATCGCAGCGAGCATGAGGTCCTCCGCCTCCGATGTCGACAACACCGTGGCAAACGTCACATCCGCCGGTGACCAAGCTGAGGCGGCCGTTGACGGAGCGCTGTCCTTCCCTTTGTCCACGGCCGACCGACCTGTGATCCAGACTGGCAGCGACATCGTCGAGACCGCTCGCTTCGCGGCCGGCGCGCTGTTGCTGTTCGCCACGGGGATCAGCACGTTCAACGCCCGGGTCGAGGAACTGAACGCCTCGCTGCCCTCCGGTGCGCCGAACTGGGATGAGGTCATCGCGCCTCAGAAGCGGGAGTACGAACAGGCAAAGGCGGATCTCGACGACGTCGCCAAGCAGGTCTCCGGCATGCTCGGACGTGGGCCCAACGCGGCTGACATCGCGTTCCTCGACGAGCGCGGACTGCTGCCGAGCGTCGACATCTATGATGCGGCGGCCCTTCAGAGCGCCTTCGACAAGACCGGTATGAACTTCCCCGGCGCGGCGTTCCCGATCGACGACCTCACCCCCGCCGAGGTGGCCGCATGGTGGGCGAGTCTCACCGCTGCGGAGAAGATGGCCGTGATGAGCCAGCGGGCGCTGCGGCTCGGCCGCATCGACGGGCTGCCTGCCGAGGTTCGCGACGAAGCCAACCGGATTGCGCTGACTGAGCGCCTCGACGACCTGGAGCGCCAGGAGTCCGAGGGCACCTTGACCGACGAGCAGGCGCAGGAGCTGAGGAACGTCCGGGCAGTCCGTGACCAGCTCGCGGTGACCGAGAGTGGCACCGACCCGATCACGCTCGAGCCCTTGCACGCTCAGCTGCTCATCTTCGAGCCGGCTGAGTTCGGCGGCGACGGCCGCGCCGCAATCGTGGTCGGGGACGCGGACACCGCCGACAACGTCGCCTGGACCGTGCCCGGTCTGAGCGCCCAGGTCGACTCCTACATGGGTGACCAGGTCGGCCGTTCACTCAGCCTGTACGACGAGACGCGCCGCCTAAACGCAGGGAGTGAGACAACCGCAGTAGTCTCCTGGGTCGGCTATGACGCGCCCTCCGGTGGAGCCAGCACCGATAGCGCAGGTGTCGCGACCCGGGGTCAGGCTGAGGCTGGCGCCGAGATCCTGGCGCAGGACGTGGCAGGGCTGCGGGCATCCAGAGGTGAGGACCAGCCACATCTCACTGTCGTCGGGCACAGCTACGGCGCCACGACGGTGGCGATCTCCGGTCGCGACAACGACCTCCAGGCGGACGACATCGTGCTGATAGGAAGTCCGGGCACCGGCGACGCCGACGAAGCCGGTGAGCTGGGTGTCGACGCCGAACACGTGTGGGTCGGCGCCAACAGCCGAGACGCGGTTGCCGACATCGGGGGCACCGGCTGGGCCAACGTGTCGGAGGTGTCGTTGGGCAACGACCCCGCTGAGGACGACTTCGGTGCGAACCGGTTCCGGGCGGAGGCCATGGACCGCGGACCTTACGACGACTTGGATGACCACTCGAAGTACTTCGAGCGGCAGTCAGAGTCGCTGTACAACATGGCGAACATCGTCAACGGCGACTACAACGACGTCCAGCAGGCTGAACACCGCTACGACCCGTGGTACGACGGGGTGCAGGATCCCGAGTGGGAGCGTCATCCTGAGCTGGCCCCCCGGTGACCTCGGCCACCGGCTCGTCGGGCCGGCCGGAACAACCGCCGCGAATCCGCTCAACGGCAGGTGCACCACCTGACGCGTTCTTCGCCCGGCTCGCTGAGCTTCTTCCCGACGTCGACATCGTGGTGCTGCCGCCCGAGGAGCGGGTTGATCCGGGAGAGCCACGTGGGGCCGAGGAGTCCTGGCGAGCCGCCCACGAAGGAGCCGATCGGGCGCTGGCCGCGCTGCGGGGCTGGTGGCCGGTCGTCGTACCTGACCTGGCGCAACCGGCCACGATCAGTTGTGCGTGGTCGCCCGGCGCCGACGGCCGCCACGTCCAGGCCAGAGCTGAGGCGCGGACTGAGATCGACCGAGGCGCCGAACGAAGCCGGCTCCTCGAGGCGTCTCGTGATGGGGCGGTGGCGGAGGGAGCCCAGGTGGTGCTCGAGAGGGCGGCGGTGGGTCTGCTGCGGCTGCACGCCGACGGCGTCCTGATCGAGGTGCACTCGCCGCCCGACGTACCATGGTGCGCAGTGGGCGCGAGTGTGCTCGACATCGATGTCGGGGAGTGCTCGGTCGCCCTGTTGACGGCGGACCCGATCGAGACGCCGTGGAAGCAGAGGTCCGGATGCGGCTGTTGACCGTGGTCGCTCTGCTGGCGCTCGTCGCCGGTGTTGCGGGCTGTGTCCCAGGCAGCGACGGCGACCCTGACGACCCGTCTACCCCCGCCACGGAATCCACGACCGGAAGTGGAAGCCAGCCCACGATGGAGCAGACCCGCGAGCAGGTCCGGAGCACGACCCAAGACGTCCTCGAGCTGATCGTCTCTGACGAGGGTCCACTCGCCTCGGCGAAGCCGTCGTTGGCCGGCGCCTACGGCAACTGGAGAAGCTGCGATGACGACCTTGTGACCTGGAGCTATGACGGCGACGGTCGGGTCGACCTTGGCTCAGGCGACAGTGGACTCGGCTTCTTGCGGGAGGTGCGTCGGGCTGTCGAGGACCAGGGTTGGGTGTACGAGCCGAATCCCGTCTCCGCTGACCCGGCCACGTCGCTCACTGCGCGCAAGGGACCGAATCTGCTGCGGGTGCAGGCGTATGCCGACCAGTCGTTCGTGCTCGTGTCGGTGCTGGGGCCCTGCATAGAGCCCACGAACGAGCAGCGCGCGGACCTGGAGACGAGTCGCAAGAGCGAGCCCCTCGAGCTGCCTTAGCGTCCCGCTGTGGCTGAAGGTCTGCCGGAGCGGTCCGGCAGACGCCCAGCCACAAGCCAGATGTTTGACTGAAGGCGTTTTCAGCCCTCGGCGTCGCACCCGATAGCCTGGGTCGATGTCCATGAACATTCCCGCCGCGAGCCACCTCACTGCCGAGGAACCCCTGCGCGACCTGCCCGCCGACCCGCTCGTCTTCGGCGTGATCGCGTTCGTGATCCTGCTCGCCATGCTGGTGGCCTTGCTGATGTTCGGGAAGGGCAGGTCGCACTCGTGACCGCGGGCATCGGCGTAGGTGTCGGCTGATGGGGCCCTGTTGACCGAGCATTCATCGCGTCGCCGCGTCGGCGTCATGGGTGGCACGTTCGACCCGATCCACAACGGTCACCTCGTGGCCGCGTCCGAGGTGCAGGCCTGGTTTCATCTCGACGAGGTGATATTCGTCCCCACCGGCCAGCCCTGGCAGAAATCCGAAGTCGACGTCGCTGCGGCTGAGGACCGTTATCTGATGACTGTGGTGGCCACCGCCTCCAATCCCCGCTTCTCGGTCTCGCGGGTCGACATCGACAGGGCCCGACCGACGTACACGATCGACACCTTGCGAGACTTGCGTCGCAGCCGCCCGGATGCCGAGTTCTTCTTCATCACCGGCGCGGACGCCCTGGCCAAGATTCTCACCTGGCACGACGCCGACGCCGTGTTCGAGCTTGCTCACTTCGTCGGTTGCACGAGGCCTGGCACGCCGATCGACGCCACGACGCTCGAAGGCCTTCCCCCGGACCGGGTCACGATCATCGAGGTGCCCGCGCTCGCCATCTCGTCCACCGAGTGCCGGTCCCGGGCGCGGAAGGGCGAGCCAGTGTGGTACCTCGTCCCGGACGGGGTCGTGCAGTACATCGCCAAACGTGGGCTCTACCGACCCGACCTCCACCTCCGACCAGAAGGCACAGCACCGTGACCGCTACCGACCACGCCCTCCAGCTCGTGACCGTCGCAGCCCAGGCAGCATCTGACAAGCTCGCGGAGCACATCCTCGCGATCGACGTGTCGGAGCAGCTGGTGATCACCGACGCTTTCGTCTTGTGCTCGGCTCCGAACGACCGGCAGGTCAAGGCGATCGTCGAGGAGATCGAGGACAAGCTCCGTGCCGCGGATGCCAAGCTCCTGCGACGCGAGGGTGAGCGGGACGGCCGCTGGGTGCTGATGGACTACGGCGACGTGGTGATCCACGTGCAGCACGAGGAGGACCGGCTCTACTACTCTCTGGAGCGCATCTGGCGCGACTGCCCGACCATCGACCTGCCGGAGTCGGTCGCCAGCGGGCAAGGGGCCGGGGCCGGCGGCGAAGCACATCCGCCGGCGTGATGCCGCTGCCCCAGGCGTCGGTCGAGCCGCGCAGGCTGGTGCTTTGGCGCCATGGGCGCACGGAGTGGAACGCGGTTGGCCGTGCGCAGGGCCATGCCGACGTCTCGCTCGACGAGGTCGGCCGCGCCCAGGTCGCTCGCGCGGCGCCGCTCCTGGCGTCGTACGAGCCGGCCTTCGTGTGGTCCAGCGACTCCGCACGGGCGCGGGAGACGGCGGCGCCGCTGGCTGCTCTCACGGGACACGCGTGCAGACTCGACCGACGGCTGCGTGAGTACGACGTCGGCGCGCGTCAGGGCATGACCAGCGGGGAGTTCCGCGAGGCGTTTCCGGACGTCTTTGCCCGCCACCTCGACGGTGAGGATGACATCCGTGTCCCCGGAGCAGAGGCGCGCGCCGATGTGCAGACGCGGATGCTCGAGGTGATGAGCGAAGCCGCAGCGGCGGTGGAGCCGGGCCAGACGGGGGTGCTCGTCGGACACGGTGCATCGTTGCGCACCGGGCTGCTGGCGTTCTTCGGCATACCGATGCAGAGCCGGAAGATGCTTGCAGGGATGGCGAACTGTGCCTGGACGGTGCTGCGCCAGCACCATTACCACGGCTGGCAGATCGTCGACTACAACGCCCAGACGCTGCCCGAGCCGATCGACCTCGCCGACGACCCGTCGTACCACTGACCGCACGCTGTCGACCGAACACCCCCTCACCCGCGTTCCGAGCCTCGCAGACGGCCCTTTCGCGGGATAGGTGGTGTTCGGTTGGAGGTGCTCGGCTCGACGGCGCGGGCGATTTCGCGTTGCCTGTGCCCGTTGGCTAAACTGCTCGGGCTCGCTGGGGCCCAGCTCCTGTGGGTCCGCATCGCGGGGCTGTGGCGCAGCTGGTAGCGCACCTCCATGGCATGGAGGGGGTCAGGGGTTCGAGTCCCCTCAGCTCCACGAGTCAAACGCAGGACAGCCGACGCACGGCGACTCCGGTGGCGTTGGACTCCTCCCGGTCCCGCATCGAGGTGCCGCTATCGCAGGAGTGCCTCACACCTGACGTCCGCACTCCTGGGTGCTGCCGCGTGGAAGTCACGTACGGCCGGCGCGAACCCTGCGCGTCGACCATGGGTGTCTACATTCGCGCGAGCTGGACGATGACGGGCGCGTGGTCGCTGGCGCCCTTGCCCTTGCGCTCCTGCCTGTCGATCTCGGCGCCGGTGACGCGGGCGGCAAGAGCCGGGCTGCACAGTGCGAAGTCGAGCCGCATGCCCTCCCGGCGCGGGAACCGAAGCCGGGTGTAGTCCCAATAGGTGTAGGTGCCCGGCCCGGGGGTGTGCGGGCGGACCACGTCGGCGTACCCCGCGTCGATGATCGCCTCGAACGCCGCGCGCTCGGGTGCTGAGACGTGCGTCGAGTGGGCGAAGACCCGCATGTCCCAGACGTCCTCGTCCAGAGGGGCGATGTTCCAGTCGCCGGCGAGCATCACCGGCCCGACGGCATCGGTGACCAACCAGTCGGCGGCGGCGTCGCGCAGGCGTGACATCCAGTCGAGCTTGTAAACGTAGTGGGGGTCGGCGAGAGTGCGGCCGTTCGGCACGTAGAGACTCCAGATGCGTACGCCGCCGCAGGTGGCACCCAGCGCCCGCGCCTCGGCCGCGAGCGGCTCACCCCAGTGCGGCTGACCCTGGAAGCCGACCTCGACGTCTTCGAGTCCGACGCGAGAGACCACCGCCACGCCGTTCCAGGCCGAAAGGCCGTGGTGCGCGACGTCGTACCCGAGGGCCCGCAGCGGCTCGTGTGGGAACTGGTCGTCGCGACACTTGGTCTCCTGCATCGCGAGTACGTCGATGTCTCGTCGCTCGAGCCAGCTGGCGACCCGGTCGATCCGGGCACGGATCGAGTTGACGTTCCAGGTCGCGACACGCACCCCCCGAACCTACCCACCCACACCTCCCATCTCCCGATTCGTCTGGCTGGCTGCCGCGCGAGTTGTCCGCGCCCGGCCGGACGAATCGGAGAAGGGGAGGAAATCGATCAAGTGGCCGGCCGTCGCGTCGGGCACGATGCTGGCATGGCCGCTGACGCTGACACCTTCCGCAAGTTCGTCGACCTGGTGTCGTCCCAGCTTGATGAGGGCGGCGCGCACGCTGACGAGCTCGCGTCCCGGCTGCACCTGTCCCGGTCCCAGCTGGACCGAGTAGTCAGCGCCACCGCGGGCGAGACGGCGGGGCGGTTCCGGCGGCGGATACTGATGGAGCGGGCGGCGTACCGACTCGTCATGGGCGACCTCGGAGTGCTCGACGTCGCCGTCGAGGCGGGGTACTCGTCGCACGAGGCCTTCACCCGCGCGTTCCGTCGGGCCTACGGTGCCTCCCCGTCCTCGTGGCGGCAGCGACCGCAGTCATTGCAGCTGGACGTCCCCAACGGCGTCCACTTCCAACCACCCGGTGGCCTACGGTTGCCGGCCCGAACGCAGGTGACCTCCATGGACCTTCTCGTAACGATGACCGAGCACCACCTCTGGCTGACAGCTGAGATGATCGACCGCGCCGGTGGTCTCAGCACGGCACAGCTCGATGCGCCCATCGAGCTGTCGGTCGACGGTATCGACAAGTTCCCGACCGTGCGCTCGCTGTTGTCACGACTCGTCGGCCAGCTCGACATGTGGAACCAGGCGGTGGCCGACCAGCCCTACGATGTCGCGGTCGAGGAGCACGAAAGCCTTCGTTCCATGCGCAACAGGTTGGCAGCCAGCGGTCCGGTATTCCTCTCCCATGTACGCGACGCCGCCGAGCGAGGATCCTTCGACGACACGTTCGTCGACGCCACCGGAGGGTCGCCGCTGTTCTTCACGTACGGCGGCATGGTCGCCCACGTGCTGACCTACCCCGCGCACCGCCGCACCCTGGTGGTGGGTGCCCTGTCGTCGGCCGGCCTCGACCTGCAGGACGACCCGCTGGCCTGGGAACCGGTCCGTCCCCCCGGCCCCACCCTGCCCCACACCGATTCGTCCGACCGGGGCCACCGTGATTCCTCTGCGCTGGGTCGGACGAACCGGTGAGAGGCAGCTGGCGGGCGGGAATCGTGTGGCGGTAGGTGGGGTTGAGACGCTCATGACCAAAGCTGTTGTCGCCACCGGCTTCGGTGGCCCAGACGTGTTGTCCGTCGTCGACGTCGACGTACCCGAGCCACAGGCCGGCGAGGTCGCGATCGACGTGAGGGCGGCCGGCGTCAACCCGATCGACTACAAGCTCTACAGCGGCGCGTTCGGCGCTGACGAGGCGCAGCTGCCGATGCGGCTGGGCATGGAGGTCTCGGGCGTCGTGACTGCAGTCGGCCGAGGCGCCGCGGGCCTCGCGGGCACCGTATCGGTGGGTGACGAGGTCATCGGCTACGCCGTCCAGGGCGGGTACGCCGGTCAGGTCACCGTCTCGGCGTCCGTCGTCTACCCAAGGCCCGACAACCTCAGTTGGGAGCAGGCCGCGGGCCTGTCACTGACCGGCGTGACGGCATACCACCTCCTCGAGGCGACCGATGTCAAGGCGGGTGACACAGTCCTGATCCACGCGGTCTCCGGGGGTGTCGGGCTCACAGCCGCCCAGCTTGCCGTCGACCGCGGTGCCACCGTCGTCGGTACCGCCAGCGAGCATCGCCACGACGCCTTGCGGGGGTATGGCGTCGTCCCTGTCTTGTACGGCGACGGCCTCTCCGACCGTGTCCGCGAGGCGGCTCCGGACGGGGTCGACGTTGCGCTCGACACGGTCGGCACCGACGAAGCGGTCGACGTGTCGCTCGAGCTCGTGGCGGACAGGCACCGCGTCGCGTCCGTCGCCGCGTTCGGGCGGGCCACGGAGGAAGGCATCCAGCTGCTCGGAAACGGTCCCGGGGCCGACCCGGGTGAGGAGATCCGCGACCGTGGCCGCCTGGTGCTGACCGACCTCGCCTCCCAGGGCAAGCTCGACGTCGTCGTGGCTCAGACGTTCCCGCTCGACCAGGTCGCTGCGGCCCATCGGCTCGTCTCCGGTGGTCACGCCGGCGGCAAGGTCGTTCTGGTCCCCTGAGCACAATCCGTGGGCTCGGCGCCGAGGCGGCCCCCGAGTCTGCATCGCAAACCTCCTCCCTACACCGCAGGTTTGCGATGTAAACAGTCCGTTTGGACTGTTCACATCGCAAACTCCGGCCGCGCCTGGTCGTGGCCCGGCGGGGCTACGGGAGACCGGTGGTTGGTCTAGGCCGCAACCGTCACCTGGGCGGAATGCGCCTCAAGTCGGGCCAGCGCAGCCCGCTCACAGGCCCTCCGCCACCGCGGCTCCGGCGGCCAACCAGGCGCGCTGGGTGGCGGGGCGCAGCGAGTCGAAACGGATCACCCCCGAGTACAAGGCGGGGTCGTGCGGGACGGTCACCACCCGTCGTACCAGGGGTTTGAAGCCCTGCTCGATCCGGGTCATGTCCGGGTCCTTGCCGGGGGTGCGCTGGGACACGATCGCGACGGCGTTGCTCGCGAGGTGAGCCGAGTGCTCGTCTCGCTGAGTGAGCGCCTCGAGCATCCGCGCGCCGGCTTCGGCCGTGTCCTCGACATTGGTGCAGGGCACCACAAGCTGGTCGGCGTGACCGATCATCGCACGCCAGTTCGACGCACGCTCGTTGTTGCCGGAGTCCATCAGGATCAGCCGGTAGTACTTGCTGGCCACCTGGTGAACGGCGTCGACTTCCTCCCCGCTGATCTCATGCTCACCCTCGATGCTCTGGTCAGACCACAGCACGTCGCACCTGTCCTCGACCTGGTGGTGCACGTAGGCCGCGAGCTGTGCGGCCTGCGCACCGGTGCCGAGGAGATCGTTGCAGTGGGGAAGCAGATCCAGGGCAGTCGACTGATGAGGTCCCTGCTGGGTCCGCCACGAGGCGGTGCCGCGGGTCTCGTTGTTGTCCCAGCCGAGTACGCCGGTCCCGCCATACCGGCCGAAGACCGCCGCCAAGCAGACCATCGTGGGAGTCTTGTTGGCGGAGCCCTTGCCGTTGGCGATGGCGATCGTGCGAGGTCCGGGCCAGTGCTGGCTGACCCTGATGACATCGTCGCGGAGCAGCTGCTCGGCCCGCGAGGGTTTGGCGCGGATCCCCACCCGGTTCAGCGCACCACGGAAGCCGACCTGCGCCGGGGTGACTGCGGGCGCGGCCGCGATGAACGACTTGCGGGCGTGCCGCGGCCCATTCGTCGCAACAGGTGTGGTTGCGGCAGGTGTCGGTACGGCGGATGGCGGTGCAGCATGTGCGCGGGCAGCACGTGCGGGTGCGGCGGGGGCGGCGAAGGCACGGGGATCGGGTGCTGGATCGGCCGCCGCCGGCGCAGCCGGTGCCGGTGTTGTCGGCGGATCGGGCGACGCCGGCGCAGCCGGTGGATCTGAGGCCGGTGTTGTCGAGGCGAAGGAGCCGGTCTCGGCGGCCACCGCGGGCGCTGACGTGGGCAGATCGTCACCGCGCCACCAGCTCGGCTCCTCTTCGTCGGCGGGGGGATCTGGCGTGACCGGTGCGGACGCTGGCCCCTCGCCGATCTCTTGGTCTGGGGCCGACTCTGGACTCCCGGCGTCCTCTCGAGGTGGGGCAGCCGTCACGGTCCCGTCTGGATGCACGAGGACGATGCTGGAGCCAGTCGGGTCGATAGCCTCGACCCGTACTGGTCCGCCGACGACTCGTGCGGCCTTCTGGGTGATGAGCGCCGCAGCCTCCGCGCGTGCCCCGTTCACATCGTCGGCACTGATGCGGTGCCTGGTGTTTCCGATGGTGACCTCACCGGTGCCGTCCGAGAAGACCCGCGCGAGGACCGGGGGGAACGGGGGAAGGTCATCGCCGAGGTGACTCATGAGGGGTTCTCCTTCGGGCTCGACACTTGTCGCGGCGGAACCGGCCGACGCAGGGCGGGGGAGGCGAAGGTGAGGTCGTGTGTGTGCGCAGATGACGAGAAGCCGCTGATTCCCCCGACCGTGCCGGCGCCAGCTGCCGCTTTACGTCTGATCATGTGGGCCACCCTAGTGTCACCTCAGTGTCACAGTGCGTCGCATCGCATCCTGGCGCACCGCTGCCGACACCATGGGCGACGCGGTTCGTCCGGCTTGTCGACGCGTGTGTGAGGCGCGGTTGGCCGGACGAGTCGCCGGGGAGGGCGTCGTCACGCCGTCGGGCAGTGGGAGGGCGGCGACCGCCCCCGCGTGGTTGGCTGTTGCAGGGCGCACGAACCCTGCGTCGTACGCAGACAGGAGGACGAGATGGACTCTGACATCCGTGACGAGGCGGCCCGGGAAGTCTTGCGTGACGCCTTCGCGCGGGTTCGGGACAACGTCCGGCAGATCTGCGCCGCAGTGAGCGACGAGCAGGCGGCGTACCGCCCCGACCCAGACGCGAACCCCATCGCCTGGCTGATCTGGCATCTGACTCGCATCCAGGATGACCATGTCTGCGGCCTCACCGGTCAGGAGCAGGTGTGGACGCGTGACGGCTGGTACGACAGGTTCGCGCTACCCTTCGCTCCCGAAGCCCACGGCTACGGACACAGCAGCGGCGACGTCGCCAAGGTGGAGGTGGGTCCCGACCTGCTCGACGGCTACCAGGCGGCTGTGCACGCGATGATCGTCCGGTACGTCGATGCGGTCACCGCCGACGAGCTCGCCACGGTCGTGGACACCGACTGGGACCCGCCGGTGACCGCGAGCATGCGTCTCGTGAGCGTCGTCGGCGACTGCCTGGCACACCTCGGCCAAGCCGACTACGTGCGCGGACTCGCCGAGCGGGCCGGCATACCAGGCACCCCATCGTCGTGAGCCGCGGACGTCGAGCCGGACCCGGGGCCGTTCACCGTGAAGCGACCGCCCAGAGCTGCTCACGCCGAACGTTCGGCACTTCCTTCCCCGTGTTCGCGCACCTGCGGCGTCCGCACTGACGCAGCTGACAGGTATCCATCGCAGCTCGGCCCGTACCGCGGTGACGGCAACCTCGTGACGCGGTTCTGTCGGTGCCCCACGATAGGAAGGGAGTGGCACACGAAAAGGGGTGACAGTGATGTCCGCATGGTTGGGTGTGGTCTCGCGCGACCACGTACGCCGGGGGGTGCGGCTCGGCATCGCCCAGATCGGTCACGGCAAACGGTCGGGGCTGGCCAAGATGCAGCGCGGCGACTGTCTCGTGTACTACTCACCGAGGGCGAGCCTGTCCGGCAACGAGCAGGTCAAGGCGTTTACCGCCATCGGCGAGATCGTCGACGACGAGATCTGGCAGGCCGACGAGGGAGAGTTCAAGCCCTGGCGGCGGGCGGTGGCGTACGACGAAGACACGGTCGACGTCGCTGTAGATGACTTGAAAGACCGCCTCGAGCTCACGTCGACACCCTCGTGGGGCTACCAGCTCCGTCGCGGGCTGGTGCCGCTGAGCGATCGCGACCTGGAGGTGATCAGAGCAGCGATGACATCGAGAGCTCCGCCCTGACGATCGTGCGTCAGGAGGAGGCGCGTGCGCGGGCGTCGTACCGTCAGGAGGAGGCGCGTGCGCGGGCGTCGTGCCGTCAGGCGGAGGCGCGGTGCGCGGGCGGCACTGACTCCGCTTCGGACGGCGGCCCGGGCGGCGTACCGTCGCCGAACGGACGGCCTCCGAGCTCCTCGCGACCGTGCGGAGTCAGCCAGCCCGACAGATCAGGACCCGCGGGGACGATCTGCGTCGGGTTGATATCGGTGTGGACGACGTAGTAGTGCCGCTTGATCTGCGCGAAGTCAGTCGTGTCGCCGAAGCCAGGCGTCTGGAACAGGTCACGGGCATAAGCCCAGAGCACGGTCAGCTCGCTCAGCTTCTGCCGGTTGCACTTGAAGTGGCCGTGGTAGACGGGGTCGAACCGAGCCAGCGTCGTGAAGAGCCGGACGTCCGCCTCGGTGATCGTGTCACCGACCAGGTATCGCTGGGCGCGAAGACGTTCGCTCAGCCAGTCGAGCCGGTTGAAGAGTTGGGCATAGGCACGCTCGTACGACTCCTGTGAGCCGGCGAAGCCGCAGCGGTAGACCCCGTTGTTGACATCCTCGAAGACGAGCTCGGCCACCTCGTCGATCTCGTCGCGCCACTTCTCGGGGTAGAGGTCCGGGGCGCCCGGCCTGTGGTACGACGTCCACTGGGTCGACAGGTCGAGCGTGATCTGCGCATAGTCGTTGGTGACCACCTCCCCGGTGCCCACCTCGACGATCGCGGGCACGGTGATGCCTCGCTCGTAGCCGGGGTACCGCTTGAAGTAGGCGTCCTGCAGTCGCTCGATGCCCAGCACCGGGTCGACGCCGTCGGGGTCGAGGTCGAAGGTCCAGCTGCGCTTGTCGTGGGTCGGGCCGCAGATGGCCATCGAGATGGCGTCCTCGAGGCCGAGCAGTCGGCGTACGATGATCGCCCGGTTGGCCCATGGGCACGCTCGGGCGACGACCAGCCGGTAGCGACCTGGCTCGACCGGGTAGCCGTCGCGGGCATCCTCGGTGATCCGGGTGGTGATGTAGTTCGAGTCGCGCTCGAAGTCCTTGCCCGACTCGACGTACGTGCCTCTGGTGTCGTTCTTCGTGTCGCTCATGTGTGGTGCAACCTCTCGTCGACCGACCCCTCATCAGCGTAGTTGGGTCTCCCAACCGACTCGTCAGGGTGTGGTGGACGCAGGTGCGCTCACCACAGCCTGACAACTCGGTCCGCGTACGCCGGGAACCGGCTCCCGGCGGGGCGCGTCCCATCCCCAGCTATCCGCTCCAGATGGGATCACCACCATGCGTCCAATTGTCATCTCCACCCTCGCTTGCGCGAGCCTGCTTGTTGCCTCCGCGTGTGCCGGCTCCCCCTCTGCGCCTAAGCGCTTGAGCGCTGGCCACCTTGAAGCCGCCGACGTGGAGATGGTCAGCCCGACCGGAAACCAGGACCTGGCAGACCTTGCCCGAGGGTCGCGTCAGCTCGGACATGACTTGGCGATCTCCCTGCCGAGCGAGGACGGCAACCTCGTCTACTCACCGGCCAGCCTCGCCTTGGCGTTCGCCATGCTGCGCGAGGGAGCTGGGGGAGACACTGCTGACGAGATCGACGCGGTGCTGCACCTGCCCCCGTCGCGCCAGTTGGACTGCAACACGCTCCTGCGCGAGCTCGTCGAGGTCGGGGAAGGCGACACCGTTGAGGTGAACGACGCCCTCTTCGTCGACCCGTCCCTGGCGGTCGAGCCGGGCTATCTCGAGCAGATCAAGAAGTGGTACGGCGCCGGGGTCGAGCAGACAGACTTCCCAGGCCCGGCCCTTGGCGACATCAACAGCTGGGTCGACGACAAGACACGCGGACGGATTCCGAAGCTGATCGACCAGCTCGACCCGGAGTCGGTGTTCGCTCTCGTCAACACGATCTACCTGAAGGCCACGTGGGACCTTGAGTTCGACCCGACCGAGACCGCCGACGAGCTGTTCACGCGCGCTGACGGCAGCACGACGACCGCCACGATGATGCGGCAGACGCATGCACTCGACTACGCGAAGGGGGCCGGTTGGCAGGCTGTCAGGCTCGACTACGCCGGCGGCGAGCTGTCGATGTGGGTCTTGCTGCCTCAAGGCCCCGACGTCGATCCGCGTGACCTACTCGACGCGGATCTCCTTGCCGCGGCGGAGTCTGCTTTCGCCTCGAGGAATGTCGATCTCTCCTTGCCTCGTTGGGACACCGAGACCACCGCGGAGCTGACGGACGTCCTACGTCAGCTCGGGATGACGCACACGTTCGATGACGGCGACTTTCGGCTGCTGACGAAGGAGCCGTTTCAGGTGACCCAGGTCGTCCAACAAGCGAACATCACCGTCGGGGAGAAGGGCACCGAGGCAGCAGCCGCCACCGCCATCATCGGCGAGACGAGCGCACCCGCCCCGCCGGACAACCTGGTCACCTTCAGGGCCGACCACCCGTTCGCGTTCGCGATCATCCACGACCGCTCTGGTGTTCCACTGTTCGAGGGCGTCGTCGCCGACCCCTCCTGACGGCATATCCCAGCGGAGTTGTCCGAACCTGGTCGAGCCGCTGGGTCGACAGCATTCGGACAACTCGAAGGGGGGTCGTCCGGCTGCAAGCGGAAGGGCATCGCGGCGACACACTCGGCTGCGGTAGCCTTTCCTCATGCGGAAGTTCCTGCTCCTTAGATGGCCGCGCTGATCACAGGTCAACGACAGCGCGGCTGCCCCTCATGCATGAGGGGCTTTTTTGTGCCCGCGTGGCGCACGCGTGCGACGAGCATCCCGACCCAGAACCTGGTCCAGTGCCCAGCACGCGACGACCAGTCCCTTCACGAGCAGGCCACCAGGCCAGTCCCGCACAGGAGCAGTCATGAGTGAGCAGCACCCCGAGGGCGGGCGTCCGGCGTACGACGTCGAGGCCATCCAGACCAAGTGGCAGCAGGTCTGGGCCGACCTTGACCCGTTCAAGGCCAAGGACGACGACAGTGCTGAGCGTCGCTATCTGGTCGACATGTTCCCGTACCCGTCCGGCGATCTGCACATGGGCAACGCCGAGGCGTGGGCACTCGCCGACGTGATCGCGCGCTACTGGTTCCAGCTGGGGTACGACGTCCTCCACCCCATCGGGTGGGACTCCTTCGGGCTGCCGGCTGAGAACGCCGCCATCAAACGCAACGAGCACCCAGCCACCTGGACCGAGGTCAACATCGAGACCCAGGCGGACTCCTTCCGCCGGTACGCCATCTCGTTCGATTGGTCGACGCGCTTGCAGACGAGTGACCCGTCGTACTACCGCTGGACACAGTGGCTGTTCCTGAAGCTGTACGAGCACGGGCTGGCCTACCGGAAGGGCTCCCCGGTCAACTGGTGCCCGAACGACCAGACCGTGCTGGCGAACGAGCAGGTCGTCGGCGGGAAGTGTGAGCGCTGCGGCGCCGAGGTCACCAAACGCAGCCTGACCCAGTGGTACTTCCGCACCACCGCCTTCAACCAGCGGCTGCTGGACGACATGGCGGCGCTGGAGGGGCACTGGCCCGACCGGGTGCTGACGATGCAGCGCAACTGGATCGGACGCTCCGAGGGGGCGCACGTCGACTTCGTGATCGAGGGACGCGACCAGCCCGTCACCGTGTTCACGACCCGGCCCGACACGTTGTTCGGGGCGACGTTCTTCGTGATCGCCGCGGACGCGCCGCTGGCCGACGAGGTGGTGACGCGGGCTCGGCGGGAGGCGTTCACGGCGTACCGGGAGCAGGTGGGCAGGGCGACCGAGATCGAGCGGCTGTCCGAGGGGCGCGACAAGACGGGGGTCTTCTTGGGTGTGCACGCGACGAACCCCGTCAACGGCGAGCACATCCCGGTCTACGCCGCCGACTACGTGCTGGCCGACTACGGCACCGGCGCCATCATGGCCGTGCCGGGACAGGACCAGCGCGACTGGGACTTCGCGACGAAGTTCGGGCTGCCGATCGTGCGTACGGTCCAACCCAGCGACGACTTCGACGGGGAGGCCTACACCGGTGACGGCCCCGCCATCAACTCGTCGAACGACGAGGTGAGCCTGGACGGGTTGGATGTCGACGAGGCGAAGGCCCGCATCACCGACTACCTGGAGTCCAAGGGCACCGGGCGCGGGACGGTCAACTACCGGCTGCGCGACTGGCTGATCTCCCGGCAGCGTTACTGGGGCCCGCCGATCCCGGTCATCCACTGCCCGTCATGTGGTGAGGTGCCGGTCCCGGTCGACCGGCTGCCCGTCGTACTGCCTGAGCTGAAGGGTGCGGAGATGCAGCCAAGGGGCGTCTCGCCGCTGGCGGCAGCGTCTGAATGGGCCGAGGTCCCGTGCCCGCGCTGCGGTGGACCGGCCAAGCGGGACACCGACACGATGGACACGTTCGTCGACTCGTCCTGGTACTACCTGCGCTACCCGACCCCGCATGACGACACGCAGCCGTTCGACGTCGAGGCGGTCAAGCGCTGGGGGCCGGTCGACCAGTACGTCGGCGGCGTCGAGCACGCGATTCTGCACCTGCTGTACGCGCGCTTCGTCACCAAGGCGCTGCACGACATGGGCTACCTGGACTTCGTCGAGCCCTTCACCGCGCTGATGAACCAGGGCGAGGTCATCAACCAGGGCAAGGGCATGAGCAAGTCACTGGGCAACGGCGTCGACCTGGGTGAGCAGATCGCGAAGTACGGCGTCGACGCGGTCCGGCTGACCATCGTGTTCGCCGGCCCTCCCGAGGACGACATGGACTGGGCCGACCTGTCGCCGGGCGGGTCCCTGCGGTTCCTGCAGCGGGCCTGGCGGCTCGCCGGTGACGTGACGAGCGAGCCAGGTGTCGACCCGACAGGGGGTGACGAGGGCTTGCGCAAGGTCACCCACCGGGTTATCCACGACGCGACCCAGCTACTGGAAGGACAGCGTTTCAACGTGATGGTCGCCCGGGCGATGGAGCTGGTGAACGCCACCCGCAAGGGCGTCGACAGCGGGCCTGGAGGTGCCGACCCCGCGGTGCGCGAGGCGGTGGAGACGGTGGCTGTCCTGCTGAGCCTGGTCGCGCCCTACACCGCCGAGGAGATGTGGTCGCGGCTGGGCCACCGGCCGACCGTGGCGAAGGCTGGCTGGCCGGTGGCCGAGGAGGCGCTGCTGGTCGAGGACTCCGTCACCTGCGTCGTGCAGGTGCAGGGCAAGGTGCGAGGCCGCCTCGAGGTCTCCCCCGACATCTCCGACGCCGACCTGGAGGCGCTGGCCCGGGCCGACGAGGCGGTGGTGCGGGCGATGGGCGAGGCGACGGTGCGCAAGGTCATCGTGCGTGCGCCCAAGCTCGTCAACTTCGTCGTCAGCTGACTCCGCATCCTGGCGCGTTGACTCCGCATCCCCCGGCGCGTTGACCCCGCAACCCCCCGGGCGTTTGCGCTGTAAACAGACCAGGTGGCCTGTTTACAGCGCAAACCTGCGATGCACACTGTGGGTTTGCGATGTCCACCTTGCTGTCTGGCGACGCACCAGCTCCCTTCGGGTGGCGGCGAGGCGGCTGACCCGCGGTAGTGGTTACGAGCCGGTAATGTCACGCCATGGCTCGCCTCATCGCTCTCGTCTCCGACTCGACGTCGGTCGACCAGGAGATGGCGAAGCGGCTCGACGTCATCGTCGTACCCCTCAAGGTCGTGATCGGCGCCAGTTCGTACGACGAGGACGCCGCGGCCAGCCCCGAGAGCGTGGCAGCCGCGCTCGAGCAGCGGTCACCGGTGTCGACGAGCCGCCCGCCTCCCGAGGCATTCCTGCGCGAGTACGAGAAGGCTGCCAAGGCAGGCGCGGAGGCCATCGTCTCCATCCACCTCTCCGGGGAGGTCTCGGGCACCTACGAGTCGGCCGAGCTGGCGGGGCGGGACGCCTCGATCCCGGTCGTCACCGTCGACAGCCGACACCTCGGCATGGGGACGGGGTTCGCCGTGGAAGCCGCCGCGGCGGCCCTCGATGCAGGTGCCTCCGCGGAGACCGCGGCCGACGTCGCGCGCGAAAGGGCCGCGGCGACGACCGCTCTGTTCTACGTGGACACGTTGGAGTTCCTGCGTCGTGGCGGCCGGGTCGGCGTGGCTGCCGCCCTCGTCGGGTCGGCGCTGGCGGTCAAGCCGCTGCTCAAGGTCGAGGACGGCCGCATCGTGCCGCTGGAGAAGGTCCGGACATCCGGCAAGGCCCTGATCCGGCTGGAGGAGCTCGCCGTCACTGCCGCGGGTCGCCAGCCGGTCGACATCGCCGTCTCGCACCTGGCCAACGCAGAGCGCGCCGACATGTTGGCGCGCCGGCTCCGCGAGCGGGTGCATGACGTCCACGACCTCGTCGTCAACCAGGTCGGAGCAGTCATCGGCGCCCACGTCGGTCCCGGCATGCTCGCCGTGGTCATCTCTCCGCACTGACTCCGACGCGGGCGCCACCCGCTCTCACCACTGTGCACAGCGCTCGCGCCTCCACAGGGCCGACGCGCGGCGACGCTGTCCACAGGTGCGACGTGAGGGCTGTTCGACACGTCGACTCCCTCCTAACGTCGGACCCATGTTTGCTCGGCATACGACCTCCGACACCGACGCGGTTGCCGCTGCGCGACGTCGTCTCGCGGCCCTCGCGGCGGAGTTCGCCTCGGCCGAGGCAGTCCGCGCCAGCGCCGTGGCCGGTGAGCCCGAGGCGAGTCCGGGACCGGGATCTCAGCGAGACGATGGAGCGACGGTACGCCGCTCGCGCCACCCGGCGACGCAGCTGCTCGCCGACGACCCTCCCACCGCCGAGAGTGCTGCCGCCGACAGGCCGGAGCCCGGCTGGGGCGACGTGTCCTCCGGTTCGACGGGGTCCGTTGGACGTCACCGGGAGCGCGGCGCTACCAGCCGTCCTCACATGCGGTGGGGGCTGACGGCAAACCATCTCATCGTCGCAGCCCTCGTCGTCATCGCGCTGCTCGTGGTCGCCGCCTGGTGGGTCGTCCGAGCGATGCCACACGCCGAGCCGGTGGAGGTTGCCGGCTCGCGCGATCTTCCGTCAGGGGTGGTCGCGAGCACACATCCGGGTACGCCGCCGATGGAGACCACCTC
>JACDHG010000154.1 GCA_013821195.1 Propionibacteriales bacterium | reverse complement strand
CGGCGGGGCTGACCGCGACCGCGCGTGACGGCATCGCGGACATCGCCGCACAGATCGACGACGAGGCCGCCGACGGCTCAGCGGTGTCGATCGAGGGCCATGTGGCGGGTAGTGACGAGGGGTCGGCGTCGTTCCAGATGCGGCTGTCGGTCGACCGGGCTGACGCCGTCCTCGCGGAGCTGCGCCCACAGGTCGAGGCCGACGCCGAGCTGACGGCCCAGGGCTTCGGCGCCGAGAGGCCGCTCGTCCCCAACGACACTGAGGCCAACCGGCAGCTGAACCGCCGCGTGGTGGTGGTCTTCACCAGCACCGACGGCTAACGCCTTGGCGGCAGCCAGGGTGCGTTCCAGTCGGATTGGCGTCTCGGACGCCTCGTGGAGCGGGTCGAGCAGCGGCCACGGTAAACCCCAACCGTAGGCGTCCTCGGCCCCGACGATGGCGCCCTCCGGCCTTCTCTGCGCTCTTTGACGGCCCTTCGGGTCACCACCGACGAGACCTTCGTCCTCGCCGCACCTGAAGCCCGACAGCGCCAACGACACGTTGCACCAGGGAGGGCGGGGGTGGCGGACTCGCAGCGCCGTCAAAGAGCGGAGCGAAGGCGCAAGAGCCGTCGGCCCCTCCCGACCCGGCTGTGGCGTCCTGGGCCCCAACGGTGTCGCCGCCGACTGCCACTGGCCCGGGCCGCCGACGCCCTCGGCCTGCTGGGTGACACCGGATCGAAACAGGTCCGACGCGCCAGGGCACTGGGCATCCTCGGCAACCCGCAGCAGCCGGCACCCACCGACTCACGTCAGGCGAGGCCGCCTAGCGGCGTACCTCGGTCTTGCATTCGCTTCGAGGCACTCGGTCAGACCTCGACCACACGCGCGGTTCGCGCGTCCATCTCTGTCGCGATGTCGTCGAGCACGGCCGCCGGGATCGCGCTGTCGACCGTCAAAGCGACCAGCGCCAGGCCGCCACGGTGGTCGCGGGCGACCTGCATCCCGCCGATGTTGATCACGGCGTCTCCGAGGATGCGGCCGATGGCGCCGACCATGCCCGGCCGGTCCTGATAGGTGAAGAACGCCAGGTGCCCCGTCGGCTCCAGGTCGACGTCATACCCGTTGACCTCGACGAGCCTCTCGCGGTGCTGGATGCCGATGAGCGTGCCGGACGCCGAGATCTGGCTGCCATCGGCGAGCGTCCCCCGCAACGTGACGAGGTTGCGATGGTCCGGGCTCTCGGGATCCGTGACGAGTCGCACCGCGAGCCCCCGCTCGGCAGCCAGCAACGGCGCGTTGACGTAGGAGACCGTCTCCTCGACGACATCGATGAACACACCCTTCAGGGCGGCCAGCTCGAGGACCCGGACGTCGTACTCGGTGATCTCTCCGCGCACCTCGACATCGAGCTGCTGGGCGACCCCTCCGGCCAATGCCGTGAAGATCCGGCCGAGCTTCTCTGCGAGCGGTATGCCGGGACGGACGTCCTCGGCTATCACCCCGCCTTGGACGTTGACAGCATCCGGGACGAGCTCACCGCTCAGCGCGAGCCGCACCGAGCGCGCGACCGCGATACCCGCCTTCTCCTGTGCCTCATCCGTCGACGCGCCGAGATGCGGGGTCGCCACGACGTTGTCGAGCTCGAACAGAGGCGAGTCGGTGCACGGCTCGCTCGCGAAGACGTCGATGCCGGCGCCGGCGATGCGGCCTTCCTTGATGGCCACGTAGAGAGCGTCCTCGTCGACGATGCCTCCGCGCGCGGCGTTGACGAGGATCGTCGTGTGCTTGCACCGGGCAAGCTGATCCGCGCCGATCAGCCCGGCGGTCTCAGGCGTCTTCGGTAGGTGGACCGAGATGAAGTCGGCATTGCTCGTGAGCTCGTCCAGGGAGACGAGACGCACACCGAGCTGGGCGGCACGACCGGCTTGCACGTAAGGGTCGTAGGCGAGGACCTTCATGCCGAACGCGCTCAGCCGTTGGGCGACGAGGACGCCGATCTTGCCGAGGCCGACGATTCCGACGGTCTTGTCGTAGAGCTCGATCCCGGTGTACTTGCTGCGCTTCCACTCGCCGCCCTTGAGCGCGGCGCTGGCGGGCGCGATGTGACGTGCGGCGGCGAGCAGCAACCCCACCGCGAGCTCGGCCGCGCTGATGATGTTGGAGGTTGGCGCGTTGACGACCATGACACCGGAGACGGTCGCCTGCTTGACGTCGACGTTGTCGAGCCCCACTCCGGCGCGGGCGATCACCTTGAGCCGCTTGGCGGCTGCGAGCACCACACTGTCGACCTTGGTGGCGCTGCGCACCAACAGTGCGTCCACGTCTGCGACAGCCGCGAGGAGCTCGGCCCGATCTGCGCCGTCGCAGTGCCGGATCTCGAAGTCGGGGCCGAGGGCCTCGACCGTGGCCGGGCTCAGCTCCTCCGCGATCAGGACGACAGGCTTGGTCACGACGGGTTCCTCTTGGGTCTCGGGGCTTTACGGTTCGACTCCTTGGTCGAACGGAGCACCACACCGTGCCCATGCATGCACCACTCTAGACGAGGCTCGCTGCCGGCCGCGGACCCCTGGCGCCGATGCCGAGCCCCTCCCCTCCGGTGGGCGTCAGCGGGCGGAGGTGCCCTCGGTGTAGTCGTCATCGTGGGACTCGACCCACGCCATCAGCTGGCGAAGCTCGCGTCCGGTCTGCTCGATCGCGTGCGACTCACCATGCTTGCGGAACTCCCTGAACTTCGGCGCTCCCGCGTCTTGGTCTGCGATGAAGTCCGCCGCCCATGAGCCGTCCTGGATGGCCGACAGCACGTTCCTCATCCGGGCCTTGACCGACTCGTCGATGATGTAGGGACCCGACGTGTAGTCGCCGTACTCCGCGGT
Organism: Propionibacteriales bacterium; assembly: GCA_013821195.1. Lineage (GTDB taxonomy): Bacteria > Actinomycetota > Actinomycetes > Propionibacteriales > Nocardioidaceae > JACDHG01. The sequence goes on along the minus strand of JACDHG010000154.1, from coordinate 3,411 downwards.
GTCGGAGACCGACCAGCGCTGCTTGGCGATGCCGCCCTCGTACATCAGGTCGACGATCAGCTTGAGCTCGTGCAGGCACTCGAAGTACGCGATCTCGGGCTGGTAACCGGCCTCGACGAGCGTCTCGAAGCCAGCCTGGACGAGCCGCGACACACCGCCGCACAGCACCGCCTGCTCACCGAAGAGGTCGGTCTCGGTCTCCTCGGTGAACGTCGTCTTGATCGCCCCGGCGCGGGTGCCGCCGATGCCCTTGGCGTAGGAGAGGGCAAGCTCCCACGCCTTGCCTGACGCGTCCTGCTCGACCGCGACGAGGACGGGGACTCCCCTCCCCTCGCTGAACTCGCGGCGCACCAGGTGGCCGGGGCCCTTGGGAGCGACCATCACGACGTCGACGCCGGCGGGTGGCTGGATGTAGCCGAAGCGGATGTTGAAGCCGTGGCCGAAGAGCAGCGCGTCGCCGTCGACGAGGTTCGGCTCGATCGCCTCGGCATACAGTCCGCGCTGAACGGGGTCCGGCGCGAGGACAACGACGAGATCGGACTCCTCGCAGGCTTCGTACGGCGTCACCACGCGCAGACCCTCCGCCTCCGCCTTGCCACGGCTCGTCGAGCCCTCAAGCAGTCCGACGCGGACGTCGACCCCCGAGTCGCGCAGCGACAAGGCGTGCGCGTGCCCTTGGCTGCCGTAGCCGAGGACGGCGACGTTGCGGCTCTGGACCACGCTGAGGTCGGCCCGGTCGTCGTAGAGCAATTCAGCCATGATGCGTCGTTCTCCTGGTGTGGTGGCGGTCGGGGTCTGGTGGTGTCACGCGGGCGGACGAACCGGGACGGGCGGCACCGGTTTGAGACTGCGGTCGGTGATCGATCGCCCTCCGCGGTTGATCGCCACCAGTCCCGACTGGACGAGCTCGCGGATGCCGAACGGCTCGAGGACCCTGAGCATCGCCTCGAGCTTGTCCCGGTTGCCCGTCACCTCGATGGTCACCGCGTCGGTTGCCACGTCGACCACCTTGGCACGGAAGAGCGCGACCGTCTCGAGGACCTGTCCGCGGGTCTGGCTGTCGGCGCGGATCTTGACGAGAGCCAGCTCACGCTCGACCGATCCCGACCCCTCGAGCTCGACGATCTTGAGGACCTCGACGAGCTTGTTGAGCTGCTTGGTCACCTGCTCGAGCGGCTGGTCGTCGAGGTTGACGACGATCGTCATCCTGGACACCTCGCCATCCTGGGTCGGGCCGACCGCAAGGGACTCGATGTTGAAGCCCCGGCGGGAGAAGAGTGAGGCGATCCGTGCCAGCACGCCGGGCTTGTTCTCCACCAGGACCGACAAGATGTGAGTAGTCACGCGGCCGCCCTCACAGCTCGTCCTCGTCGAACGTCGGCTTGAGGTCGCGCGCGATCTGGATGGCGTCGTTGCTGGTCCCTGCCGCGACCATCGGCCACACCATCGCGTCAGGGTTGACGACGAAGTCGATGACGACGGGAGCGTCGTTGACCTCCATCGACTTGCGGATCGTGGCGTCGACGTCCTCCGCCGTGTCACACCTGAGCCCGACGCAACCCAGCGCCTCCGCCAGCTTCACGAAGTCGGGCACGCGTGCTGAGTGCAGATCGGTGTGGGAGTAGCGACCGTCGTAGAACAAGGTCTGCCACTGGCGCACCATGCCGAGGCTCGAGTTGTTGATGATCGCCACCTTGATGGGGATTGCGTTGAGGGCGCAGGTGGCAAGCTCCTGGTTGGTCATCTGGAAGCAGCCGTCGCCGTCGATCGCCCAGACGGGGCTGTGCGGCAGCCCGACCTTGGCTCCCATGGCCGCGGGCACGGCGAAGCCCATCGTCCCGAGCCCGCCGGAGTTGATCCAGGAGCCGGGTCGCTCGTACTTGACGTAGTGCGCGGCCCACATCTGGTGCTGTCCCACACCGGCCACGTAGGTGGTGTCTCCGCCGGTGAGCTCTCCGATGCGCTCGATGACGTACTGCGGCGACAAGGCGCCGTCTGGAGTGTCGTAGCCGAGCGGATACCGCTCACGCCAGGTCTGGCAGGTGGCTAACCACGGCGCCGCGTCGCCCCGGTTGCCGGCTTCGTACTCGTCGTGGACGGCGACGACGAGCTCAGCGATGACCTCCTTGCAGTCCCCCACGATGGGGACGTCGGCATGGCGGTTCTTGGAGATCTCGGCCGGGTCGATGTCGGCGTGGATCACCTTGGCGTCCGGCGCGAACGTGTCGAGCTTGCCGGTGACGCGGTCGTCGAACCGCGCGCCGAGGCAGATGAGCAGGTCGCTGCGCTGGAGTGCCCCAACAGCGGCGACGGTGCCGTGCATGCCCGGCATCCCCAGATGCAAGGGATGGCTGTCAGGGAACGCGCCTCGTGCCATCAGCGTGGTGACGACGGGGATCAGCGTCTGCTCGGCGAGCGTCTTGAGCTCTTCGCTGGCGCCGGCCCGGATCACCCCACCTCCGACATACAGCACGGGGCGTTTCGACTCAGCGATGAGCCGTGCCGCCTCTCGCACCTGACGGCTGTGCGGTTTCGTGACCGGGCGGTACCCGGCGAGGGAGATGAACTTCGGCCACTCGAAGGTCGTCGTCGCCTGGAGCGCGTCCTTCGCGATGTCGACAAGGACGGGGCCGGGCCTGCCGGTCGAGGCAATGTGGAAGGCCTCGGCGATCGCTCTCGGGATCTCGGCAGGGTCAGTGACGAGGTAGCTGTGCTTGGTGATGGGCATCGTGATGCCCCGGATGTCGGCCTCCTGGAACGCATCCGAGCCGATGTTGGCGCTTGCTACCTGACCGGTGATGGCAACGAGAGGGACCGAGTCCATGTGGGCGTCCGCGAGCGGAGTCACGAGGTTCGTCGCCCCGGGCCCGCTCGTCGCGATGCACACACCGACCCGTCCGGTCGCTGCGGCGTACCCTTGAGCGGCGTGGCCGGCGCCTTGCTCATGCCGGACCAGGATGTGGCGGATCTTCGTCGAGTCCATCAGCGGGTCGTACGCAGGCAGTATCGCCCCGCCGGGGATACCGAAGACGGTGTCGACTCCGACACTCTCCAGCGAGCGGATCAGGCTCTGGGCGCCTGTCATCTGCTCGGTCATGGTCAGCCATGCCCTCCTGTGCTGTCGATGACTGTCGTCGGCCATAAAAAAACCCCTCGGCCCGGGGCAATCGAGGGGGACGCGCGTGGTGTCTGGGGTCTGGTGACCCTCAACCTGGCGCGTCGAGAGTTACGACGAGGATGCTCTGCACATCCCTACGGTCGCGGATGCCCCGGGGGCTCGTCAAGCAGGGCGCGGACTCTGTCTCAAGGTCCGGACAGTCGCTCCACAATGCGAATGGTCGGTGAGGTTGTGGCGGCGCCGTTCGACTACCTTCGAGAGCCCCATGGCAGACGGCTCCGCACGCGCAGGAG
>JACDHG010000153.1 GCA_013821195.1 Propionibacteriales bacterium | reverse complement strand
GGTCTGGGGTGTCCGGCTGGGCGCCCACATCGCTTTGCGGTCGCGAGGTCACGGCGAGGACCCGCGCTACCAGGCGCTGCTCGACAGCACGACACGCAACCCGGCTCTGTTCGCGCTGCGCCGGATTTACCTCACCCAGGGTCTGCTGATGTGGTTCGTGTCGCTGCCTGTCCAGGTGGCGGTCTTCGAGTCGCCCGACCCCGGCTCCGTGGCCTGGATCGGAGTCGCACTCTGGGTGGTGGGCTTCCTCTTCGAGACCGTCGGCGATCTACAGCTCACCCGCTTCCGCAACGACCCAGACTCCGAGGGCGAGGTCCTCGACACCGGACTGTGGCGCTACACGCGCCATCCCAACTACTTCGGCGACGCCTGCGTCTGGTGGGGACTGTCGCTGATCGCCTTCGACGCCTGGCCAGGAGTCCTGACTGCGCTCTCGCCTCTGTTGATGACGTGGCTGCTGGCCAAGGGGACGGGCAAACCGCTCCTCGAGAAGGACATGGACGAGCGACGTCCGGGTTATACCGACTACGTACGACGCACCAGCGGCTTCATCCCGCTCCCCCCGAGGAAACACTCCTGACCTGTCCGAACCCATAGACCGATAGCTCGATGGGTTTCGGACAGGTCCAACAGAAGGGCACTCCCATGAAGACGCTCCAGGTCGGCAAGCCGGCGCCGAAGTTCGATCTGCCTACCCAGCACGGCGACCGGCTGAGCCTTGACTCGTTGCTCGCCAGGGGACCCGTGGTGCTGTTCTTCTACCCGGTCGCGTCCTCGGGCGGCTGCACGAAGCAGGCGTGCCACTTCCGTGACCTCGGGTCGGAGTTCGAGGCAGTCAGTGCGCAGCGGGTCGGGATCAGCACGGACGACGTGTCAGCCCAGAAGGGTTTCACCGACGCCGAGGGACTCGACTACCCGTTGCTGTCGGACAGCGATGGTGCGGTGGCCTCGGCGTACGGGGTGAGGCGCAAGTACATCACCCCGGTGAAGCGCGCCACGTTCGTGATCGGCGCGGACGGCATGGTCCGCGATGTCATCACGAGCGAGCTGAACTTCACCGTGCACGCGGACAAGGCCCTCGAGTCACTGCGAGGCGGCTGACCTCAGCGTCAGTGCTTCACCGGTCGGGGAGCCGGCGCGTTACGGGCGAGCTGGTCCGTGAGCCGCCGCCAGCGGCGCTCGGCCAGCCTGGTCCGGCTGCCGGCCAGGGCGAAGGCGGCGAAGCAGATCAGCTGGAACGCCGGCACCGCCCACCAGACACCGGTGGCAGTGGCTGCCACGTCGTGGGTCTGGACACGCTCGGTCGCGGTGTCGACGATCGAGAGCGACTGGGCACTCGCCGCTGTCATCGCGAGCACGCCGAGCCAGACGCGCGCCCGGCAGCACCGGCGGATCGGGTAGGCGAGGAACGTCGCGAGGATCAACCAGTCGAATCGCACGATGTCGCCGACGGCCGAGGAGCCGACCGAGGTTGGGGGGGTGGGCAGGCTGAGCTCGGCGACCAGGGCGGAGCCGAGCATCACGACACAGAACCAGCCGAGGCCGACCCAGAGGGTCAGGTTGTCCTCATGCGGATCCTCGACACCCGACAAGGCGCCGTGCTTGTCGAAGAGTGCCTCCTCGAAGGCCATGGACAGATCGTCGCGCCGTGGACCGACAAAACAGAAGCGCCGGCGGAGAATGAGACCGGATCTTTACCGATCCCTGTCGGTGGCGCACCACGCACCGTCGCCGAGCACGAGATCGGCGAGCCGGCGGAGGTCATCGGTCAGCTGCTGCTCGAGCACCGTGACCTCCTGTTCGGCAGTCGCGAACACGTACACGAAGCGGTCGGGTTGCGGGGTGGCCTCACGGAGCGCCGCGAAGTCGATCCGGTGCACCAGCGCGCGCACCTCCTCTCCGCGCTCGTCGGCGGCGGGATCCACCTGCCCGGAGATGGTCCGTCCGGCGAAGCCGCCGCTGCGGTGCACGCTCACCGCGCCCCGGATCGGCTGACTGTGATGAGGCGCCACCGGCGTCGTCGCGGCGGCGCCTGGCGGCATCCCTTGCGGCTGCTCGGCCAGCCAGCTCGCCCAGCTCCGGGGAGCGTCGTGCTGCTCGATCTGCGTGACGATCGCGTCAGTCATCCAGGCGCGCAGCAGCCGAATCGACGGCGAGGAGGCGAGCGTCATGAGCTCGGCCGACTCACACAATGCGTCTGCCGCCTGCACAGCGTCGTGTAGCTGACGGACGTCGGCGGCGGCGTCGGTCGGCAGCATCATCTCGATGTCGACCTCCTCCAGACCCGCAGTCGTGGCGTCCTGCGCCGTCAGCCGTGCGACGTGACGGGCGTGGGCATGCCGGTCGAGCATGGTGACCATCACACCGGCGAGCTCGTGCGAGGGTGCTGTGCCCGGGTGGGGGTCGGAGTCGATGAGCTGCAGCTCGCGCACCAGGTCGTCGAGGTGCTGGTCTGCCAGCAGCGAGGCGAGGACCGGGCAACCGACGAGGCGGACCTTGTGCCAACCGGCCGGCAGGGCAGCCTCGGACCCCCCCAGTGCGGCGTGGTGGCTCGTCTGGGGCGGCCCGACGACATGTTCCGCGTCGCCCTCGCCGAGGTCAGCCCACACGAGCTTGTCGTCCGCAGACTGGTGCACACCCCAAGCCCGTGCCAGCGCCGCCACGATGACAAGCCCGCGTCCGGTGGTCGGCTCCAGCAGCCCGTTGAGGTGCACGTGATCAGAACCGTCGGCGCACCCCCGCGTCGTCTGCGGAGTTACTGCCTCGACCGCCACGTCGCCCTGGTCGCGCACGCTGATCCGCACCGCCGAGGTGAGATCCCGCATCGTGACCTCGACGTAGCGACTGCTGCTGTGCAGGGCGGCGTTCGTCGTGAGCTCGGTCACGCAGAGCGCGCCATCCTCGAGCAGGTCGAGACGCCCCCACGCCGTCAGCCCGTCACGGACGAAGCGCCGCGCACCGGGCACGCTGGCGGAGTCGGCTGCAAGACGCAGCCTGATCTCACGGTCGTGCGCCGGGTCGCCGACAGACATGACGCCATGATGACACCGACAACTGGCGCTCGTCACCACTTCGTGGGTGAGCTCGAGGTCGATCGAGGGAGCGAAGACGAAGATGGGGCCGCCCAAAGTATGAGTTTGAGCGGCCCCAACAGCGGTCGAAGGGATGTGACGCCTCCGTCCTCACGGTCGGTCCGTCTGATCCCGCCAGCCTCGTCACCGGTTGACGCAGTGAGCCTCAGCCCACCGTGCAGATCCTCGGTCTCCGTCCGCCCCGCCGTCCCTCTCGGGAGGGCGTGAGAGATGTCTACAGGCTTTGCGGGGAGGAGCGCAAGCCCTTTGCACCAAGGAATCCCAGCATTTCTCAACCGAGTGTGGTTACCCACAGAATACCGTCGTTCATCCACCATAACCGGCTGCTTCTCCACAGACTTGGAGCCCAGCTTGTGGAGAAGCCGCGCCACGTCCTTCGTCAGGTGTCGCGTCGGCGTACCAGGACCACCACGGCGACGACTCCGAAAGCGAACCAGGCAGCCAGCGGCAGCAGATGGGCGCCCCCGTCACCGATCCCGAGCCATGGCTCCCGGATGCCGGCGGTCGTGTGCCACAGCGGCATCACGTCGGTCACGCTCTGCATCGCCGACGTCATCACGGCACGCGGCGGGCCGCCACCACCGAGCAGCCACATCGGCATGAACACGAGCAACCCCAAGGCCTGCGCGGCTCTCGCGGTAGGGGCTGCCAACCCGAGGGCTACCCCGAGGGTGATCATCGTGACCGCTCCCCCGGCGAAGCCGGCTGCCACGCCCCACGGGTCCTGCACCGTGGGGATGCCGTACACCGGAGCAGCGACGGCCAGCACGAGCGCAGCACCGAGGACGACGAGCGCCGCCGTCACCACCGCCTGGGCCGCGACGACCGCCAGGGTCGGGACACCGAAGGCTTCGAAGCGTCGCAGCACACCCCGCTCGCGGTACGACGCGAGCATGACCGGCAACCCCACCAGGGACAGCGCCCCGAGCGGCACCCCGAGGTAGGCGGCGACGTAGTACTCGGTGCCGCTGACACCGCCGAACTCCGGGTCTCGTTCGCTCCCGAATACCCCGGCGAGCACGACCATCATGAGTGGCGGGAAGACGAAGGCGAACACCATCGCGGCCCACTCACGGGTGAGCAGCCGCGCCTCGGCGAAGGCGAGCGTGGGCAAGGTGGTGAGGACGGTCATGACGCAGCTCCTGAAGTGAGGGTGACGAAGACGTCCTCCAATGACGGGCGGACGACGGTGAAGTCGGCGGGGATGACGCCGTTGCGTGCGAGCTCGGCCGCCACCAGCACGGGGGTCGACGCGTCGCCCTTGACCTCGACGAGGCCACCGGGCCGGCTGACCTCGTCGACGAACGGCAGTCGTTCGAGACTCGTGAGGTCGAGGTCGCCCGCGCTGAAGCGGGTGCGAACGCTGCCGCCGGCTGCGGCGATGAGGTTCTGCGGGGTGTCGCACGCGGTGAGGCGGCCTTCGTGCAGGACCCCGACCCGGTCGCAGAGGTGCTCGACCTCGTCCATGTAGTGGCTGACGATGACGACCGTGGCGCCCTCGTCGCGGATCCGTTGGATGAGCCGCCAGGTGTCGCGACGGGCGGCCGGGTCGAGACCCTGGGTCAGCTCGTCGAGGAAGACGAGCTGCGGCCGGTTGACCAGGGCGAGTGCGATGAAGAGACGCTGCCGTTCGCCACCGGACAGGGAGCCGAACGCCGACCGCTCGATGCGGGCGAGGTCCCACTCGTCGCGCAGCTGCCGCCAGTCGACGACGTCACCCGCGAGCCGGGTGAAGAGCTTGAGGGCCTCCCCGACCCGCAGCCGCTCCGGCAGCGCTGTGGTCTGGAGCTGCGAGCCGACGAGGTAGCGAAGCTTCGCCCGCTGGCGCGCGGGGTCGAGGCCGAGGACGCCGACGCCGCCACCGTCGCGGGAGCGCAGTCCCTGGATCGTCTCGACGGCGGTCGTCTTCCCTACGCCGTTCGGACCCAGGATGCCGAAGATCTCTTGCGGGGCTACGGAGAAGGACAAGCCGTCGAGGACCTGTCTGTCGCCGTACGCCTTGGTCAGGCCGTCGACGACGATGACAGGCGCGACGCCGGGCACGGTTGGTGACACGGGGTGGGCAATTGTCTGAATGCTCATGGCCACATCCTGTGTCGCGGGATGCAGCGGTGGCATCGGCCCGCGGTCGAGACTCCTGGCCAGACCGTGGTCGGACGTCGTCGGGATCGCGTCATACCGAGGCGGTTTCAGGCACTTGACTCAGCCGCAACCACGACCAGCACAAGACCTTCCAAGATCTGGCCTTGTGTAAGAGCAGGATGAGTTGCTGCACGCACCGGGGAATGTAGTCGGGCTGCCCTCGCGTGTGCGGTAGCGGCTCGCGTGCTTGTGGCGCAAGCGCCGGCGGTCTGAGAGTGTGGACCTGAGCCGGCGCTAGGCCGTGACCCTGCACGGCGAACTGCCTGCGTTGACCGGGAGAGAAGCATGACCATCAAGGACATCGGGCCCGAACCTCAAAGCTTCGACCTCGAGAACGCGACGCTCGAGAACACCAACTATCGCGCCGTCGCCTGGTCCGGGAGATACCTTCAGCTGACACTCATGTCGATCCCCGCGGGGGAGGACATCGGCCTTGAGGCGCACCCGGAGACTGACCAGTTCCTACGACTCGACGCAGGACGGGGCCGCGTCCAGATGGGCCGCACGAAGGACCGACTCGACTTCGACCGGGAGGTCGAGGATGGCTGGGCGATCTTCGTGCCCGCCGGCACGTGGCACAACGTCACCAACATCGGCGACGAAACCCTCCAACTCTACGCCGTCTACGCTCCGGTCCACCACGCGCCGGGCAGGATCCACGCCACGGACGCGGACGCGGAGCGCGACGAGGACTCAGGCAATGACGAGCCGCCAAGCTGGTCGGTCCAACCTCCCCCACCGCCGTCGGGCGAGCACGGCTGAACAGCGAGGGTGTGCTCGCCGCGTCCCGAGCCCGCCCAGCGCCCATCGCTGCGTAGGGTTCAGACGTGTCTGGCACCCAAGAGCGGCGGCTGCGATGACGCACCTACGGGTCAGTCTGGGAGTTGAGTCTGACGGCCTGCGGGTGGTCTGGCGATTGGACGGCGTGGCGCTTCACGCCGGTCAACCAATGGCGCGACTGCCGCTTTCGATTGCCGGAGCGCCAACGATCGAGCTTGACGGAGAAGCTCTGGCGGCCGCGGACAGCGCGGGCCCCCTCCGG
>JACDHG010000040.1 GCA_013821195.1 Propionibacteriales bacterium | reverse complement strand
GCTCGGCGCCTCCCTCATCGAGGAGCTCGCTCGAATACCCAGTGACGCCGAGGCCGCCTCCGAGTTCCGCTACCGAAACCCGGTGATCGAGACGGATACCTTGTACGTCGCCGTGAGCCAGTCCGGTGAGACCGCCGACACGCTCCTCGCCGTACAGGAGATCAAACGCAAGGGTGGCCGCGTGATCGGGCTGATCAACGTGGTGGGCTCCGCCATCGCGCGCGAGTGTGACGGCGGGATATACCTGCACGCCGGCCCCGAGGTTGCTGTCGCCTCCACGAAGGCGTTGACGAACATGGCCATCGGGTTCGCTCTCCTTGCCTTGCAGCTGGGTCGGGTGCGCGACCTGTCGATCAGCGACGGCAAGCGCATCATCGCCGGTCTGCGCCGCATTCCTGCTCAGCTCGACCACCTGTTGGCGACCGAGGAAGACCTTGCGGTGCTCGCCGGGCCGCTGGCGGATGCGGAGAGTCTCTTCTTCATCGGTCGGGTGCGCGGCTTCCCGGTGGCCCGTGAGGGTGCCCAGAAGTTCAAAGAGATCTCCTACCGGCACGCCGAGGCGTACCAGACGAGCGAGCTGAAGCATGGCCCGCTCGCTCTCATCAGCCAGCAGGTGCCAACGGTGGCGATCGTGCCGTTGGATGAGTTGACGGATCGCAATGTCGCCGCGTTGCACGAGATTGCGGCGCGCAAGGGCCCCCTCGTGGTGGTCACCCATGCCGACGTCGACCTGGGATCTCTCGAAGCCGTGCGGGTCGACGTACCGAAGAACGAGACCGAGCTCGACCCGATCCTGCTGACCGTCCCCCTTCAGCTGCTCGCCTATCACGCCGCGAGCAAGCTGGGTCTCGACGTAGACAAGCCGCGCAACCTCGCCAAGTCCGTCACCGTCGAGTGAGTTCGGTCGTCCGGGAGTTGATCTGCGCGAACCCGGACCGCATCTCGTCGCGCATGTCGTCCATGCGCCGTTCCAGCTCGCGGGGTGATGACTCGTCGGCCATGCGACCCCTCCCTAGCCCCATATCGGTGAGGGCGGTATCGTTTGCGAGCCGTCGGGGGATTGCCCGTAGGTCGGGCGTATCGGACCCCCCCGGGCGCTCCTTGACACATTGCGGGAGGATGCCCACGTGTTCTTCGACGACTGCCCCCGGTTCTGTGACACCAGCGCGACCGCCGCGTCGCTGGCCCGGTTGAACCTGCGCCACGAGGCGATGATCGAGCCGAACCGCGACATCCTGTCCGGGGCGCGGGTACTCGATCTCGCCAGCCACGACGGCCGCTGGTCGTTCGCAGCACACCGGGCGGGCGCGACGCACGTGACCGGAGTCGAGGCGCGGCGTCCCCTGGTGCAGGCGGCCCGCAGCAACTTCGCTGAGTACGGGGTGCCGTCGGACCGCTACAAGTTCGTGCGCGGCGACCTGTTCGAGGTGCTGGCCCGCCGCAGCTTCGACGTTGACGTGGTGATGTGTCTGGGGTTCCTCTACCACACGCTGCGCTACGGCGAACTGCTGAGCGGCATCATGCGAACCGGGGCGCGGTGGCTGCTACTGGACACGAAGGTCACCACGGACACCGAGCCGCGCATCTGGGTCAACGTCAACCGCACAGGTGTGCAGAGCCACGCCGCGAAGGATGACATGTCGCACCGTCGGCAAGCGATCGCGGGTTGGCCGTCGGTGCCGGCGCTGCGGCTGATGCTCGACGTGTACGACTTCGACGTCGAGGGCGAGTACGACTGGGCCGGTCGGTTGGAGTCGCGCCCCGACCTGACCAAGGCAGCGGCTGCGTATGCCACGGGGAACCGGGTGACGTTCCGCTGCCGCACGCGCTAGTGGTCTGTCTCAGTTTTGATTAACTGCTTCGAGGGCGACGCGTCCTCGGGCGACCTTTGCGAGAATGTCGTCTGCGGTGGCGGTCCAGATGAGGGGTTTCGGGTTGTCGTTGTGGGCGTTCAGGTAGTCCTGGATCGCCGCGATCAGGTCGGGCACGGAGTGGAACACGCCGCGGCGTAGCGCCTTGTCCGTGAGCTCGCGGAACCACCGTTCGACCAGGTTCAGCCACGATGATGAGGTCGGGGTGAAATGCAGGTGGAACCGTGGGTGCTTGTCGAGCCAGGCGAGGACCGTGGGGTGTTTGTGGGTGGCGTAGTTGTCGAGGATCAGGTGCACGTCCAGGCCGGCGGGCACCTCTGTATCGATGACCTTCAGGAACTTCAGGAACTCGCTGTGGCGGTGCCGTGGCAGGCATGACCCGATCACCTCACCGGTCAGCACGTCCAGCGCCGCGAACAACGTGGTCGTGCCGTGTCGCTTGTAGTCGTGGGTCATGGTCGACGCCCGGCCCTTGACCATCGGCAGCGACGGCTGGGTCCGGTCCAGTGCCTGGACCGACGACTTTTCGTCCATGCACAACACGATCGCGTTCTCCGGTGGGTCGTGGTACAGCCCGACCACGTCGATCAGCTTCTCCTCGAAGCGTGGGTCGTTGGACAGCTTGAACGTCGTCACCAGATGCGGCTTCAGCCCGCGAGCCGACCACACACGCTGCACGGTGTCTTTGGACACCCCGACCTTGTCGGCCATCGTCCGGGTACTCCAATGCGTCTGGCCGTCGGGTCTGGAGTGCTGGGTCAGGTCGACGATCTCATCGATCACCTCCTGAGGGATCGTCGCCTTCCGACCCCGGCCGGCCTCGACCTTCCCGAACTTGACCAGACCGTGGGTCTCGAACCGTCTGCGCCACGACCGCACCGTCACCGGCGTCAGCCCCAGCCGGTCCGCAATCAGCGTGTTCGCCACACCGTCCGCGGCCAGCAGCAACGCCCGCGCCCGCTGCACCTCACGCAGCGGCGCCGTCCGCGACACCGACAACCGCTCCAACACCTCACGCTGACCCTCGGAGATCACCAACGCCACAGCAGGCTTCGACATACATCGAGTCTAGAACACAACTAGTTAATCAATTAGGCGACACACCACTAGTGTGGTGCGCCTGAGATTCGTGAGATATATCGGGCGAGGGAGTTGGGGATCTCTTCGGCGGTCTTGGTCCAGACGAATGGTTTCGGGTCTTCGTTCCAGGTCTTGATCCATTCGCGGACGTCTTTCTCCAGTGTCTGCACGCTTTTGTGGACGCCGCGGCGCAGGAGCTGGTCGGTGAGGTAGCCGAAACAGCGCTGCCTCGCGTCGTTCCGGCGGTGCTGTCGCGTCCTCTCTGTGTGACCACGTCGGCGTGCGGCCACGATTGCACTATCTCAGATATGAGATACGGTGAACTGGTGACCGATGACTACCTGAGCCGAATCGGCAACCTCATCCGGGACGCCCGCACGCACCGGGGCTACACGCAGGCGAGCCTCGCGACGGTGCTGGGCACCAGCCAGAGCGCCATCAACCGGATCGAGCGCGGCCATCAGAACCTCACCTTGGACATGTTGGCTCGCATCGGCGAGGCGCTCGACTCCGAGATCGTGTCGCTCGGCATGGCCGGCCCGATGCATCTTCGCGTCGTCGGCGGCACGACACTGGCCGGAAGCATCGACGTGAAGTCGAGCAAGAACGCCGGAGTAGCACTGCTCTGTGCCTCGCTGCTGAACAAGGGCCGCACCACGTTGCGCAAGGTCGCTCGCATCGAGGAGGTCAACAGGATTCTGGAGGTGCTCTCCAGCATCGGGGTCAAGTGGAGCTGGCTGAACGATGACAACGACCTCGAGCTGAACGCCCCCGACCGGCTCGACCTCTCCTCGATCGATGAGATGGCCGCCCGTCGGACACGCAGCATCATCATGTTCCTCGGGCCGCTGCTGCATCAGCACGCCGAGTTCGAGCTCCCGTACGCCGGCGGGTGTGACCTGGGGAGTCGTACGGTTGAGCCGCACATGTCCGCACTGCGGCCGTTCGGGCTCGAGGTGAAGGCCACCGAAGGCAGCTACCACGCGCGTGTCGACCGCGACGTCTTCCCGAGCCGCCCGATCGTCCTCACAGAGCGGGGCGACACCGTGACCGAGAACGCGCTGTTAGCGGCTGCTCGGTACGACGGGGACACGGTGATCCGCAATGCCAGCCCCAACTACATGGTGCAGGATCTCTGCTTCTTCCTGACCAAGCTTGGAGTGCGCATCGGGGGCATCGGAACGACGACGCTGAAGGTGCGGGGGGTCAACGACATCGATGTCGACGTCGACTATGCGCCGTCGGAGGACCCGATCGAGGCGATGAGCCTGTTGGCGGCCGCGATCGTGACGTCGTCGGAGATCACGATCTGCCGAGCGCCGATCGAGTTCCTCGAGATCGAGCTTGCCCTGCTCGAGGAGATGGGCTTCCGCTACGACCGCAGCGAAGAGTACCTGGCCGGAAACGGTCGCACCCGGCTCGTCGACCTGACCACCCGACAGTCGACTCTGCATGCTCCGATCGACAAGATCCATCCCATGCCGTTCCCGGGGCTGAACATCGACAACCTGCCGTTCTTCGCGGTGATCGCGGCGAGCGCGCAGGGCCAGACGATGATCCACGACTGGGTCTACGAGAACAGGGCGATCTACTTGACCGAGCTGAGCAAGCTCGGCGCCGCCGTGACCCTGCTCGACCCGCACAGGGTGCTCATCGAGGGACCGACGCGCTGGTCGGCAGCGGAGCTGATCTGTCCGCCGGCGCTGCGGCCGGCAGCCGTCGTGTTGCTCGCCATGATGGCGGCCAAGGGCACCTCGGTGCTCCGCAACGTCTACGTCATCAACCGCGGGTACGAGGACCTGGCCGAGCGGCTGAACGCCCTTGGCGCCCAGATCGAGACCTTTCGCGACATCTGACACCGCCGTCGCGGCGCCGCCGCCTCAACCGAACAGCTCGTCGAGGTAGGACCTCGCCTGCCTGGTCACGGCGTACTCGGGCGGCGCCGTCATGCCGGGCATGATCCGCGGGATCGGCTGGGTGCTGGGTCCCTTCGCGACGTGCCAGTCGTTCTCCTGCTCGACCAGCAGGCCGAGGTCCGCCCGCGCCAGATATATCCCTTGGCACGACGTGCACTGGGCGACCGTCACTCCGCCTCGCTCGCGGGGGGTCATCTGGGCGCCGCACTGCGGGCACGTCATCGGGTCCATAGGGAGAACCTAACCTCTCAGGGCACTTGGTGCCGCAAGGGCATAGCACATCGGCCCTGTGGACAGAGCGCGCGATCCACAAGTGCGGTGGTGCAGGCTGACACGATGACGACGATCCGCCGACACCCACCACGGCTCGACGACGCCGAGCGGGCCCAGGAGCACGTGGCTGGCGTCTGCAACCCTCGCCACTTCGCCTCGCACACCTGTGTGCTGATCCTCTGCGACGCCCGGGCCGAGCCGCTCCTGCACGTCGAGGTCGTCGACTGTGACCCGGACGCCGGCCCGACCGAATGCAGCACCGTCCTGGACAATCTGCTGTTCGAGAGCTTCCCGGCCACGACCGATGTGCGCGGTGTGGTGCTTGCCTTGACGCGCCCCGGAGACGAAGGTGTCCAGGCGATCGACCGCACCTGGTTCAGAGCGTTCCACCGGACCTGCCAGGCGCGTCGGCTGCGTCCGCTGGGGGTATACGTCGTCGGGACGCACGGCGCGAGGCCGGTCCAGATCGACGATGCCGCGTAGCGCTCGGGGCCAGCCCAGCGAGGCGTCGACCCGGCCGTCATACTTCGAGCTGTGCATGAGGTGCGGCGGGCGGCGGAGTACCCGTATTTCGACAACGGGGGGCTCCCCATCGCGTTCGCGCATCGTGGCGGGAGGATCTCTCCCGACGGACTCGCCTTCGAGAACACCATGCTGGCATTCGAGCGGGCAGTCGCGCTTGGGTACCGCTACCTCGAGACGGATGCCCACACCACCCGTGACGGAGTGTTGCTCGCCTTCCACGACGCCACCGTGCGCCGCACGACCGGCTCCGATGGAAGCCTCCACGACCTGACCTACGACGAGGTCCGCCCGCTCAGGATCGGCGGTGCTGAGCCGATCCCGCTGATGCAGGAGCTGCTCAGCACCTGGCCCGACGTCAGGATCAACATCGATGCGAAGTCGACAGCCTGTGTCGCGCCGCTCGCAGCTGTCATCGCAGAGCACCGAGCCTGGGACCGGGTCTGCGTCGCATCCTTCTCACCACGCCGGCTGCACCAGCTGCGACAGGCCCTCGGTCCGCGGGTGGCGACGGCGTACGCCGCCCCCGGAGTCGCCGCCATGAGGTTCCTGCCCACCGGACCGCTGCGGCGAGTCTGCCTGGGTCGGGGCGGCCTGGTGGCTCAGGTGCCCATGCGCACGAACGGCATCGAAGTCGTCACCCCCTCGTTCGTCGCGCACGCGCACGGTCTGGGTAAGCAGGTCCACGTCTGGACCATCGACACCGAGCCGGAGATCGGTCGGGTGCTCGACCTCGGGGTCGATGCCGTCATGACTGACCGTCTCGACGTGCTCCGTGACGTGTTCTGCGCGCGAGGCATCTGGACGGGTGAGCGATGACGTCCCCGGGCGCACCGTCGGTCGCCGACCTGACCGGCTCAGAGCGACGTGCCGAGCAGCGTGCCTGGTACTTCTACGACTGGGCCAACTCCGCCTACGTCACCACGATCGCCACGGTGCTGTTCGCGCCGTACATGACATCGGTCGCGGAGCGGGCTGCGTGCGGCTCCGGCGTCAGCGAAGCCAACCCATGTCGCACCGACCTCAGCGTGCTCGGGGTGGCGGTCTCACCCGGATCGCTCATCTTCTACGTCGTGACGCTCGCGACGGTTCTGTCGGCGGTCGTGCTGCCGGTCGTCGGAGCCTTCGCCGACCGCTCCCCGCGCAAGAAGCACCTGATGGCCGGCTTTGCGTGGGCCGGCAGCGCCTTCGCCGGATGCATGTTCCTCGTGACCGGCGGCAACTGGCAGCTCGGGGCGGTGTTGCTCGTCGCCGCGAACCTGTGTCTCGGTGGGAGCCTCGTCGTCTACAACGCGATCATGATCGAGATCTCGGCGCCGGACGAGCGTGACCGGGTGTCCTCGCGCGGATGGGCGCTGGGGTACCTCGGCGGCGGCCTGCTGCTCGCCGTCAACCTGGCGATCGTGACCTTTCACGACTCGATCGGGCTGTCTCAGGCGATGGCGGTGCGGATCTGTCTGCTGATGGCTGCCATCTGGTGGGCCGCTTTCACCATCATCCCCTTCCGCGGGATCAAGAACCGACCCGCCACCGGAGCGGTCCGCCAGCCGGGAGGCGTGGTGCGACAGAGCTTCGGGCAGCTGTGGACGACGTTGCGGCACATGCGTGCCTATCCGATGACGTTGCTCTTCCTCGCCGCCTACCTCTTCTACAACGACGGGATCCAGACGGTCATCGTCTCGGCGTCGACGTACGGCGAGAAGGAGCTCGGTTTCGAGACCTCGGTCCTCATCGCCACCATCTTGCTGGTGCAGTTCGTGGCGTTCCTCGGGGCACTCCTGTTCGGCAGGATCGCGCACAGTCTCGGCAGCAAGAAGACCATCCTCGGAGGCCTCGTGGTGTGGATGATCGTCGTGATGATCGCCTACGTCCTGCCCGAGGAGTCCCTGCTGCCGTTCCTCGGGATGGCCGTCCTGATCGGGATCGTGCTCGGCGGGACCCAGGCGCTCTCCCGGTCGTTCTTCAGCCAGCTCGTGCCCAAGGGCCGGGAGGCGGAGTACTTCTCGCTGTACGAGGCCTGTGAGCGGGGCACCAGCTGGCTCGGGACCCTGGTCTTCGGCCTGATGCACCAATGGCTCGACTCCTACCGCCCCGCGATCGTCGCGCTCCTCGTCTTCTTCGTCGTCGGGATGGTTCTGTTGTCACGAGTCGATGCCCGCCGCGGGATCGCCGATGCCGGAAACGCCGCGCCGGCGATGGTCTAGTCACCCAGTGCCTCCGACGTGAGCTTCGCATTACTCAGCGACTGCACCGGCCCGTCTCAGCCGAATCTCAGGAGTAGCGGGAATCATGGTGGGTACATGCACGTTGGCAACCATGACGGCGCCTCAGGCGGCTGTGAACGCGAGGGCCCGTCGCTCAGGGCGCCGAGCAGGTGCCGTGACGTACGACGGGGACACACCAAAGAGCGGGGAGCGCACCATGGCAGACAGAGCAACCCTACGAGGCTCACGCCTCGGCGGCACCAGCTTCGAGGACGAGAGCGGAATCGAGTTCGCGCCCCGCCAGCTGGTGACCTACGACTGCGCCAACGGCCACCAGTTCGACATCCCCATGTCCGCGGAGGCCGACATCCCCTTTGTCTGGGAGTGTCCCCGCTGCGGCGCGGCGTCGCGCCAGCGCGACGGGTCAGAGCCCGAGTCGAAGTTCGAGAAGCCCGTCCGCACCCACTGGGACATGCTGCTCGAGCGCCGTTCGATTCCTGAGCTCGAGGACATCTTGTCGGAGAGGCTGGAACTGCTGCGTACCGGCGCGATCGGCCCGGCGCACCTGCACCGCCGCGGGCGCTCCGCCCCGAAGTCGAAGAAGTCGGCCTGACCACCACGCTGGTCGACTGCGACGGCGTCATTCCCCGCGTGGGGGTGGCGCCCTCGTCATGTGCGGGGGGATCGACCTCACAGATCACCGGCGACAAGCCGTGATACCTCGGTGACCGGCCTCCCTGCCGCGCAGGGCCCTGACGACTCTCAGGAACGGTCGTCGTCAGAACGGTAGATGCGATGAACCCCGCCGCGGCGTGGGGCATAGCCGTCGCGTCCGATCCGGGCCGCTGCCCGGCGAGCCACGACAGCCGCGAGCATCCGGCGAGCGACCGGTCGAGTGACGGGCAGCACGAAGAAGAACCCGAAGATGTCGGTCACGAAGCCCGGCGTGAGCAGCAGCGTGCCGCCGACGAGAACCAGTGCCGCGTCCGACAACTCTCGCGCCGGCACGTGACCAGTGGTCACCGCGGCACGCAACGCGTCCCAGGCGCGTCGCCCTTCGCGCTTGACGAGCCAGCCACCGATGAGGGACTCGACGATGAGCAACAGCACGGTCGGGGCGGCACCGATCTGCTGCCCGACCTGGATGATGACGTAGATCTCGAGGATCGGCATGCCGACGAAGATCACGAGCAGGGTCAGGAGTGGCATGTTCAGGGAGCCTTGACCCGAGTACGACGCCTGCCCGCCAGCCGATGCAGCTGCTCGGCACGGTGCTCGACACCCCACCGCGAGACCCGCCATAGCGCCTCGCGGACGATGAGACCGGTCATCTTCGACTCTCCGTAGACCCGCTCGACGAACGTGATCGGCACCTCGGCGACATGGAATCCCGCTTCGATGGTCCGCCGCGCGAGGTCGACCTGGAAGCAGTAGCCCTGCGACCGGACCGAGCCGAGGTCGATCCCCTCCAGCGTCTCCCGGCGAAAGGCCCGAAATCCCCCGGTGGCGTCGTTGATGGGCAACCCCAGCGCGAGCCGGGCATAGATGTTGGCGCCACGCGACAAGAACTCACGGCGCTTGGGCCAGTTGACGACGCGGCCACCGGGAACCCACCGGGAACCCAGAACCAGGTCGGCGTCGGTGACTGCGTCGAGGAGACGAGGAAGCTGCTCAGGCAGGTGGGAGCCATCGGCGTCCATCTCGATCATCACGTCGTAGCCGCGGTCCAGCGCCCAAGCGAACCCGGCGAGGTAGGCCGTTCCCAGACCGGACTTGCCGGTGCGATGGAGCACCTGGATCTGCTTGTCGTGGGCCGCGACCTTGTCGGCGATGTCGCCGGTGCCGTCGGGTGAGCGGTCGTCGACAACGAGAACGTCGAGGCTGGGGACCGAGCCACGAACGCGATCGAGGATGAGCTCGATGTTCTCGGCCTCGTTGTAGGTGGGGATCACGACGATGCCCCGGTCGGTGCTCACGCGTCCATCGTGCCAGTGCGGCGGCGCCGATCCAACACGCCGAGGAGTGCGAGCCCGGCGGTCGACACGATGACGATGAGCTCCAACCACCACCCGATCCGGACGCCAGGCGTGATGTCCTCGCCGAGACTGACGTCGGCCTCGAGCACGGCTCGGGTCTTGGTTCGGCTCTTCTCGACCACTCCCCCATCGGGGCCGATGATCCCGCTGATGCCGTTGGTGGCCGCCACGACCACCGTCCGCCCCGTCTCGATGGCGCGGTAGCGGGAGATGGCGAACTGCTGCTCGAGCTGACCGGTGCCGGTGTAGGTGGCGTTGTTCGTCTGGACGACGAGGAGCTGGCCGCCGCCGTTCACCACGTCGCGCACCAGCCCGTCATACGCGACCTCGAAGCAGATCACGTCCCCGATCCGCACCGGCCCCAGGTCAAGCACCCCCGGTCTCTCCCCACGGGCGAAGTCGCGGGGGATCTGGCTGAGCCGGTCGACGAACGTGGTGAGGAGCCCGCGGAACGGGATGTACTCGCCGAACGGCACCGGATGCCGCTTGACGTACTGCTGCCCCGGTCCCGACTGCGGGTCCCAGACGATGCCCATGTTCTGCACCTGATTGTCGTCGGGTCCGTCGACCACGGCTCCCACCAGCGTCGGTACGCCGATCGCCCGGACAGCGTCGTCGATCTCGGCGTACGCGGCCGCGTCGACGTACGGGTCGATGTCGGTGGAGTTCTCGGGCCAGATGACGATGTCGGGCGCGAGCCGCTCCCCCGCAGCCACTGCCGCGGCGAAGTCACGGGTGGCGGTCGCGTGGTTGTGGAGCACGGCGCGACGCTCGGCGAAGGCGTCCATGCCCTCACCGGGGACGTTGCCCTGGATCGCGGCCACCCTCGTCGTGCCGATCGGGCCCGCGGTCCCCACCGGCAGGACGGCGCTGAGTGCGACCACGGCGACTGCGCCCACGCCGAGGCTGAGTCCGCGGCGGGTGCGGTCGCGACGCTCGACCAGATCGACGACGACCGCCACGGTCAGCACCACGACGAGGGACACCAGCACCGTTCCGCCGAGCCGGCCGTAGCGGACCACTGTCGAGTCAACCAACCCGAAAGCCAACGTCCCCCACGGGAAGCCACCGAAGGGCACGAGGCCGCGCAGGCACTCGACACCCGCCCAGCCGACGGCGAAGGCGACCGGCCACCAGACACGATCCCTGGTCCACCGCCAGACGAGTGCCAGGAGCCCGAGAAACAGCGCTTCGAGCAGGCTCAGGACCAACCACGCGTCAACTCCGATGATCGTCAGCCAACGCAGCAGCGGCACCATGAAGCCGAGACCGAAGACGACACCCGCAGCGAAGCCACCCTCCCAGCGCCGGACGACGATCATCAGCCCCGCGAGACCCACGGGCATCAGCCACGGCAGGTCGTACGGCGGGAAGGCCACCGACAGCGCGACCCCCGAAGCCAACGCCCCAGATGCGCGCAGGACTGTCTCCGGGCGGGGTGTACGGGGCACGCGGCGACCCTACCCCGGCCTCCCCGCCGCGCCGAGGGGTCAGGTATGCCGCGCTGAGAGGTCAGGTACGCCACACGCAGCGGGTGGAACGACGACGGTGCCTGTGGCGGTGGTCGCCACGATCGGCTCGTCGAGCACCTCCGCCGCGGACTCGCCTCGGTCGGGCCGCCCGCGGCAGATGACGCGCAGGCAGAAGTCAAGGGTGCGCGAGCGGGTGCCGACGCGTGTCACGACGGCCTCGACCTCGAGCACGTCACCGGCCCGGACCGGCGACGTGAAGGAGACGTCGGAGTACGACGCGAACAACCCCTCGTCGCCGTCGGTCCGGATGCACACCTCGGTCGCGACGTCGCCGAAGAGACCGAGGCTGTAGGCCCCGTCGACGAGGTTGCCGGCGTAGTGGGCGTGCGAGTAGGCGACGTAGCGGCGGTGCGTCACGGTGAGCCCGAGGCGGGGGTCGCCGGTGTCGGCGGGGGTCGTCATACGGACTCCTTCTGGCTGCTCTTGGTGGTTGCGCGGCCGTTGTCTACGAGCTCGTGGACGAGGTAGCTGGCGACCTCTCCCGGCGTCGTCCCGCGGGTGAAGACCTTGTCGACGCCGAGACGTGACGCCTGCTTCTCCTCGAAGCGCGGGCCACCGATGACGAGCACCGGGCGACGTGCTGTCGGATATGCCTCCCGGAACGCAGCCGACATCTCCATGGTGTTGAGGATGTGTGCGTCGCGTTGGGTCACGACCTGCGACACCAAGACAGCGTCGGCGCGCTCCTCGCGGGTGCGCGCGACGAGCTCGGGCACCGACACCTGGGCACCGAGGTTCACCACGCGCAGCTCGCGGTAGTACTCGAGACCCTTCTCACCCGCGAATCCCTTGATGTTCAAGATGGCGTCGATGCCGACGGTGTGGGCGTCGGAGCCGATGCAGGCGCCGACGACGACGAGCCGACGGCGTAGCGCCTTCTTGACGGCCAGGTTGATCTCCTTGGGTGACAGGAGTGGATAGGGGCGCTCGACGACCTCGACCAGGCTGGTGTCGACCAGGTGGTTGGACCGACCGTAGACGACGAAGAACGTGAAGTCGGGTCCCATCGCCTTGGCGTGCACGACCATCGCCGGATCCAAGCCCATCTTGTTCGCCAGCTGGGCTGCCGCGCCCTCGGCCCGCCTGTCGTGCGCGATCGGCAGCGTGAACGAGACCTGCACCATGCCGTCGCCGGTGGTGTCTCCGTACGGCCGCACGACCCTCCTGTCCGACGGGCCGGCAGCTGACGGGCCAGTACCTGACGGCCCGGTGTCCGCGCTCATCGTTCCTCCAGGAAAGCTGTCGCCGGGTTGTAGTAGTCGCGGGCCTTCCTCGCCACACCCTCGAGACCCTTGCCGGCGTCGGCCGGGCGCTTCATCAGCCCGAAGGTGCCGTCGGCGATCGCGTCGAGCAGCCCCGCCTCGTGGTCGAGGATCTTCTCGAGCAGGTCGATCGACTCGCCCAGCACCTGCCGGGCGCGCGAGGCGATGAAGCCGTGAGGGGCCGGCTGGAAGTCCTCGGCGAGCCGACCGGCCGCGTTGACGACGTACCTGACGTTCTGCAGGGCGAGGTCACGGTCGGACAGCCATGGCGTGACGACGGCCTCTGTCATCATGCCGACGAGGAGGATGTCCTGGTCGGTCATCGCGCCAGCCAGGTTGAAGAACCCGTCGAGCAGGTATCCGCGGAAGACGTCGCCGGTCATGTGGCGGGTGGGCGGCATCCACTTGAGCGGCGCCTTCGGGAACAGGGTCCTGGCGAGGAGCGCGTGCGCAAGCTCGAGCCGGAAGCTGTCGGGTACGGACGGGTCGATCTCGAAGGCATGGCCGAGGCCGAGCTGCCAGTCCTCCAGACCTGCCTCCTTGGCGAAGTACTCGTTGAGCAGTTGGCTCACCGTGACAGTGTGGGCCGCGTCGACCGCGTCGGCGGTGGTGAGGTAGTTGTCCTCGCCGGTGTTGATGATGATGCCGGCACGCGCGTGCACCTGCCGGCTGAATCGCTGGTCGACGAACGTCCGGATCGGGTTGATGTCGCGGAAGAGGATGCCGTACATCGAGTCGTTGAGCATCATGTCGAGACGCTCGAGGCCGGCCAGGGCGGCGATCTCCGGCATACAAAGTCCAGAGGCATAGTTCGTCAGCCGCACATAGCGTCCGAGCTCACGACTGGTGTCGTCCAGCGCTGCCCGCATCAGCCGGAAGTTCTCCCGCGTGGCGTACGTGCCGGCGAACCCCTCCCTGGTCGCACCCTCAGGGACGTAGTCGAGCAGCGACTGCCCAGTGGAGCGGATGACCGCGATGATGTCCGCGCCCTCGCGGGCCGCGTTCTGTGCCTGCGGCATGTCCTCGTAGATGTCTCCGGTCGCGACGATGAGGTAGATCCATGGCTTCTGCTTGGGGTCCCCCCAGCGCCTGATGAGACGCTCGCGCTCGGTGCGTCGCGCGTCGACCCTGCGAATGCCGGCACCGACGGCCTTGTGAGCAGCGGTCTGCACACGCGTCGCGGGGCGGCCCTCGGGAAGCCGGAACCGGGCCTCCCCTGCGGCCGCCCGCCGGGCGAGCGTCACGAGGTCGGACGAGTCGCCGGTGATCAGGGCGTCCCACACTGGCAACGCCACCCCGTGCTCGAGGCCGACGTCGGCGCGCACGGCGTCGAGCAGACGGTTGACCCACGGGGTGCCGTCGGTGTCCGCGCCGCCGAGACCTGCCAGTCGAAGTGTCGCGCGCTCGACCGACACCGTGGTGTGCTGCTTGGCGAGCCGTACGATGGGCCG
>JACDHG010000152.1 GCA_013821195.1 Propionibacteriales bacterium | reverse complement strand
TTGCGCATCTCCTCCAGCCGGGCAAATCGGGCCCTGCGTGCCTCGTGGTACGACGCGAAGCCCGCAGGGTGCGTCCAGGCGAGGTTGCCGGCACCCCCCAGCTCCAGAGTCACGACCCGGGTTGCAGTGTTGTTCAGGAGCTCGCGGTCGTGGCTCACGTAGAGGATCGTCTTGGCCGACCGGTTGATCCGCTCTTCGAGCCAGCGCTTGCCGGGTACGTCGAGGAAGTTGTCGGGCTCGTCGAGCAGCAGCACCTCGTCGGGCCCACGCAGCAGCGCCTCGAGCACCAACCGCTTGTGCTCACCTCCGGACAGCGTGGTCAGGTCGCGCCACTTCGCCTCCTCGTAGGCGATGCCGAGCGCGGCCGTGGTGCAGACGTCCCACCGGACCTCCGCGTCGTACCCACCGGCATCGGCATACTCCGCGAGCGCCCCGGCGTACCTCAGCTGGGTCTTCTCGTCGTCATGGTCCATCAGGCGCAGCTCAACCTGGTCGACCGCCTCGGCCGCCCGCCGTACCCGGGGTGGAGCGACCGAGAGCAACAGGTCGCGCACGGTCCAGCCGGTGTGCCCCTGGCCGACCAGCTGCCGCATCACGCCGAGCCCCCCGCTGCGGGCAACACTGCCGCCGTGCGGCGTCAGCTCGTCGGTGACGATGCGCAGCAGCGTCGTCTTGCCGGCGCCGTTGGCACCCACCAGCGCGACCTTTGCGCCGTCGCCGACCCGGAACGACACGTCGTCGAGCAGCACCCGCCCGTCGGGCAGCTCATACCTGATGCCGACGACCTCTACATGACCCACAACCCATGAGTGTGCGCTCCGAGGCGTCGCCATGCACCTGGATTCGCCCGCCGGCAAGCTCAGTCGATGCCGCGGCGGCGCAGGATCTCCTCGATCTCGTCGAGGTCGTCGTCGCCGCGCTTCGCGGTGGCCCTGGCCTTGCGAACGCGCGGCTCGACGTCCTTGCCCGCGCGGCGTCGCGGCAGCGCGCCGGAAACGCAGAGCAGGAGTACGCCGACGACGCCGGCACCGACTCCGATCCAGCGCAGCGGGTTGAAGCTGAGAATGGCCAGCGCGCGCCCGAGGACCGCTATCACGCCGGACAACGAGAGCCCGAGCAGCAGCAGACCGAGCCCGAGCACGCTGGCGGCGCGCCGCCACGGCCAGCCGCGCGAGGCCCCGACGACCGCGATCACGGCAAACACCCCGCCAGCGACGCCGACGAGCAAGCCGAGCGCGCTGCCATTCCAGTACACGACCCCGAGCCTACGTGGCGGGGTCAGCGGCCGATCGGACCTCCAGCACCCGGAACCCCTTGGCACTGGCCAGCCGGTCGCAGGTCCAGCCCTCGTCGACGAGCCAGCGCTGCAGCGAGTCGGCGCCGAGGTTCCGGCCGACCACCATGACCGCGCGCCCGCCCGGCGCCAGCCGCGGCAGCCATCGTCGCAGCAAGGCGTGCAGGGCAGCCTTGCCGATCCGGATCGGTGGGTTCGACCAGATCTGGTCGAAGCTCAGCTCGTCGGGTACGTCGTCCGGCTTCGCCACCCGGATCCGCTCGGCGGCACCGACCCGGCGGCCGTTGTCGGCGACCAGCTGCAGCGCCCGCTCGTTGACTTCGACCGCCCACACGGTGGCATCCGGTGACGACACGGCCAGCGTGCAGGCGATCACGCCGTACCCGCACCCGAGGTCGAGCAAGGTCCCGCGCCCCGTCGGCGGCTCGGTCGCGCGGAAGAGCACCGCGGTGCCGGCGTCGAGGCGGCCGGCCGCGAAGACGCCCGAGGCCGATACCAGCTGCAGCTGATGGCCCCAGGCCCGTACGGTGACCGGCAGCAGCGTTAGCTCGGAGGACGGTCGTGCCGAGAAATAGTGCTCGCTCACGTCGAGAGCACGCGCACCGCCCGCGCCCGCTGCGCCCGGGCAGCCAACGCCTCGTCCGGCGGGTAGCCGACCTCCTCGAGCGTCAGCCCGCGCGCGGGCAGCACCGTCACCGCCGGGTGTCGAACACCCGCGGTCAGCACCTGGGACGGCCATTCGACGGGCCGCCGGCCGTCGCCGACGGCGACCAGGGCGCCGACGAGCGCCCGCACCATGTGGTGGCAGAACGCGTCTGCGACCACCCGCACCACCACCAGGCCTCGAGGCTCGCGCCGGGTCCGCAGCTCGAGCAGCGTACGGATGGTGGTCGCGCCGACGCGTCGGCGGCAGTACGCCGCGAAGTCGCGCTCCCCGGCCAACCGGCTGCCGGCGGCGTCCATCGAAGCGACGTCGAGCGGCCGCGCCCAGCTCAGCACCTCGTGCCTGAGCAGCGGGTCCACGGCCGCGGGGTCGTCACAGACCCGGTAGGCGTAGCGACGCCAGACCGCTGAGTAGCGTGCATGGAACCCCGTCGGAGCCGGGCTGCAGCGCCGTACCCGAACGTCGGCCGGCAGCACACCGTTCACCCGTCGCCGCAGGTCGATCGGGTCTACGGTGGCATTGACGTCGAGGTGGCACACCTGTCCGCGCGCGTGGACGCCCGCGTCGGTGCGCCCGGCGCAGGTCAGCCGCGCCTGCGGCACCCGCAACACCGTGGCCAACGCGGTCTCGAGCTCCTCCTGCACGGTACGCCGGCCCGGCTGGACCGCCCATCCAGAGAGGTCCGTGCCGTCGTAGGCCACCTCCAGCCTCAACCGCACCGGCGTGCTCAGACCTTGTCGCTCTCCGCAGACTCGTCGGCCGAGTCCGAAGCAGCCGGCTCGTCAGCAACCGTGTCCCCGGCCGCCCGTTCTTCGGCGTCCGGCGCCGGAGCACCGGTGCCAGCCGCAGGTGCGGTGGCGACGTACTCCTCGCTGACCAGCTCGATCACGGCCATCGGTGCGTTGTCCCCCTTGCGGGGCCCGATCTTGGTGATGCGGGTGTAGCCACCCGGGCGGGTCCCGAAGCGCGGACCGATCTCGGTGAACAGCACATGCACGACACCCTTGTCACGGATCACCTTCATGACCTGCCGGCGCGCGTGCAGGTCGCCACGTCGCGCCTTGGTGATCAGGCGCTCGGCGTACGGACGCAGCCGGCGGGCTTTGGTCTCGGTGGTGGTGATCCGACCGTGCTCGAAAAGGCTCGACGCAAGGTTGGCCAGCATCAGCTTCTCGTGCGCCGGGCTGCCGCCGAGCCGCTTGCCCTTGGTGGGGGTGGGCATGTCCTACTCCTTGTCGCGGATCGCGGATCGCTCAGTAATGTTCGTCTTCGACAACTGGTCAGTGTTGTTCGTCTTCGACTCAGTATTGTTCATCTTCGACAAAACTGTCGTCCTCGTCGTCAAGGGCGGCGATCGCGGCGCTGGGGTCGAAGCCCGGGGCGCTGTCCTTGAGCGACAGACCCATCTCGTGCAGCTTGGACTTGACCTCGTCGATCGACTTCGAGCCGAAGTTGCGGATGTCGAGCAGATCCTGCTCGCTGCGAGAGATCAGCTCACTCACGGTGTGGATGCCTTCGCGTTTGAGACAGTTGTACGAGCGCACAGTCAGCTGCAGGTCCTCGACCGGCAGTGCCAGGTCCGCAGCCAGCGCCTCGTCGACCGGCGAGGGGCCGATGTCGATGCCCTCGGCCTCGACGTTCAGCTCACGGGCGAGCCCGAACAGCTCGACCAACGTCTTGCCGGCCGAGGCGATCGCGTCACGCGGCAGCATCGACGGCTTGGTCTCGATGTCGATGATGAGCCGGTCGAAGTCGGTCCGCTGTTCGACGCGGGTCGCCTCGACCTTGTAGGTGACCTTGAGCACTGGCGAGTAGATCGAGTCGACCGGCATCCGGCCGATCTCCTGGTCGCCGTACTTGTTCTGCACGGCGGAGACATACCCGCGCCCACGCTCGACGACGAGCTCCATCTCGAGGCTGCCCTTGTCGTTGAGCGTCGCGATGTGCAGGTCGGTGTTGTGCACCTCGACACCGGCCGGTGGGGCGATGTCGCCGGCAGTCACCTCGCCGGCACCTTGCTTGCGCAGGTACATCGTGACCGGCTCGTCCTGCTCCGAGGAGACGACCAGGGACTTGAGGTTGAGGATCACCTCGGTGACGTCCTCCTTGACCCCGGGGATCGTGGAGAACTCGTGCAGCACTCCGTCGGCCTTGATGCTGGTGACCGCGGCGCCGGGGATCGAGGAGAGCAGGGTACGGCGGATCGAGTTGCCGAGGGTGTAGCCGAAGCCGGGCTCGAGTGGCTCGAGCACGAACCGCGAACGGTTGTCGGCAACGACCTCTTCGGTCAATGTCGGACGCTGGGCAATGAGCACTGGGTACTTCCTTTCCGCGCCGCCCGCTATATGACGGTCGCGACCTTCGGATGATTCGTCTGCGCTGGCCTGGCGGGGAAACCCCGGAGGCACCGCAGACGAATCGGGGGGCTACTTCTTGGAGTAGTACTCGACGATGAGCTGCTCCTGGACCGGTACGTCGATCTGCTGACGCACCGGGATCTGGTGAACGAGGATCCGCATCCGAGACGGCAGCACCTCCAGCCATGCCGGCACCACGCGCTCACCATGGGTCTCACGGGCAATGATGAACGGTGTCATCTCCAGGGACTTCTGGCGCACGTCGATGACGTCGTGCCCGGACACCTGGCACGAAGGGATGTCGACCTTGTGGCCGTTGACCAGGAAGTGGCCGTGTCCGACCAGCTGGCGAGCGTGTCGACGGGTGCGCGCGAAACCGGCCCGGTAGACCACGTTGTCGAGACGGGTCTCGAGCAGCTGCAGGAGGTTGTCACCGGTCTTGCCGCCGCGGCGGCTCGCCTCGACGTAGTAGCGGCGGAACTGCTTCTCCAGCACGCCGTAGGTGTAACGCGCCTTCTGCTTCTCGCGAAGCTGCAGTAGGTACTCACTCTCTTTGATCCGGCCACGGCCGTGCTGGCCGGGTGGGTAGGGACGGCGCTCGTAAGCGCTGTCGCCGCCGATGAGGTCGACCCCCAGCCGGCGCGACTTCTTCGTCATGGGTCCGGTGTATCGGGCCATGGTGTCGCAATCTCCTCAGAATGGGCTGGATGGTCAGACGCGGCGGCGCTTGGGCGGGCGGCAACCGTTGTGCGGGGTGGGCGTGACGTCCTGGATCGTGCCGACCTCGAGGCCGACGGCGCCCAGCGAACGGATC
Source organism: Propionibacteriales bacterium (assembly GCA_013821195.1). Lineage (GTDB taxonomy): Bacteria > Actinomycetota > Actinomycetes > Propionibacteriales > Nocardioidaceae > JACDHG01. The sequence continues at coordinate 1,194 of JACDHG010000152.1, read as the reverse complement.
GCGGTCTCGCGACCGGAACCGGGGCCTTTGACGAACACGTCGATCTTCTTCATGCCGTGCTCCATCGCGCGGCGTCCGGCTGCCTCGGCGCACATCTGAGCCGCGAACGGCGTGGACTTGCGCGAACCCTTGAAGCCGACAGTGCCTGCGCTGGCCCACGCGATCACCGCGCCGGTCGGGTCGGTGATCGTCACGATCGTGTTGTTGAACGTGCTCTTGATGTGGGCCTCGCCCACGGCGACATTCTTCTTCTCTTTGCGGCGCACCTTCTTGGCGCCCGCAGCCTGGCGGCTCCTGGGAGGCATCTGCTGACTACTCCTGAGTAACTGGTGGTCGAGATCGAGGCGGACAGCCCCGTTGGACTGGCTCCGTCGGACTAACGGACCTTCTTCCTGCCGGCGATGGTGCGCTTGGGGCCCTTGCGTCCCCGTGCGTTGGTGCGCGTCCGCTGGCCGCGCACCGGCAGGCCGCTGCGGTGCCGGCGGCCCTGGTAGCTGCCGATCTCGACCTTGCGGCGGATGTCGGCGGCGACTTCACGGCGCAGGTCACCCTCGACCCTGAAGTTGCCCTCGATCTCGTCGCGGAGCTTGACCAGCTCCTCGTCGCCCAGCTGGTGCACCCGCATGTCCGGGCTGACCCCGGTGAGCTGCAGCAGCTGCTGGGCGCGGGTGCGGCCGATGCCGTAGATGTAGGTGAGTGCGACCTCGATGCGCTTGTCGCGCGGGAGGTCCACACCAACGAGGCGTGCCATGTGGCGGTTGTCCTTCCTGACCGTGGAGGTGTCGGGCGCGCCGCGTCCCTGCCCGCCTCGAGCCGGTGTGAGCCACCGTCCTGTCGGCTGGGCCCCGGCCTCCGGTCCGGGGGTGACACCTGGGCGGTGAACCCAGGCGAGCGGTCGCGCTGCTGTGTTGCGACTCGTGCTTGCGGGCCTCAGCCCTGGCGTTGCTTGTGCCGCAGGTTGGTGCAGATCACCATGACCCGACCGTGACGACGGATCACCTTGCACTTTTCGCAGATCTTCTTGACGCTCGGGTTGACCTTCATCGAGCTCTTCCGTGAGAGGCCCCCCGCGTGGACGAACCACGAGGCGAGCGGTGGTGGACGACTGGCAGGGGGATCACTTGTAGCGGTAGACGATGCGACCACGAGTGAGGTCGTACGGCGAGAGCTCCACCACTACCCGGTCCTCTGGGA
>JACDHG010000151.1 GCA_013821195.1 Propionibacteriales bacterium | reverse complement strand
GGATTCGTCCGAGCGGGTCAGGCGCAGACAACCCGCAGCTGGCCGGACGAATCGGAAAGGCGGGTCAGGTGGACGAGTCGAGGGTGTCCAGCCCATGGGCCTGACGGATGACCGCGACGAACCGCGCCATGATCTCGGTGAGCCCGAAGTCCTTGGGAGTGAAGACGGCGGCGACCCCGGCGTGCAGCAAGATCGCTGCGTCCGCCGCGGGGATGATGCCTCCCACGATCACCGGTACGTCGGTCAGGCCCTGCGCACGGATACCCGCCACGATGGCCGGCACGAGCTCGAGGTGTGACCCCGACAGGATCGAGACCCCGACGAGGTGCACGTCCTCCGCGACCGCGGCGGCGACGATCTCCTCCGGGGTGAGGCGGATGCCCTGGTAGACCACCTCGAAGCCGGCGTCTCGAGCTCGCACTGCGACCTGTTCCGCCCCGTTGCTGTGACCGTCAAGACCTGGCTTGGCGACGAGGATCCGCAGCCGGCTGCCCAGCTCGTCGCCCGTACGTCGGACGGCTGTTCGCACCGCGGCCAGCTCGTCGCCCGGCGGTGACAGCCCGACGGCCCCGGACACCCCGGTCGGCGCGCGGTACTCCCCGAAGACGGCGCGCAGCGAGCGTGCCCACTCGCCGGTGGTCGCTCCCGCCCTGGCGGCGGTGAGCGTCGCGGCCATCAGGTTCTCCCCCGACTTCGCCTGCGTGGTCAGCAGAGCGAGCGCCGCCTCCACCTGCCCCTCGTCGCGCCGCTCCCTCCACGCCGTCACCGACGCCAGCGCCGCGGCCTCGGCCTGCGGATCGGGACGCTGGACGACCTTGTCGAGGTCTGCTGTCAGCGGCGAGACCTCGGTCTCGACGTAGGCGTTGACGCCCACGACCACCTCGTCTCCTGACTCGATGCGGGCCCGCCGTCTCGAGTGTGCCGCCACCAGCTCCTGCTTCATGTAGCCCGACTCGACGGCGGCGATCGCCCCGCCCATCTCCTCTATCCGACCCATCTCCTCGCGGGCGCCTGAGACGAGCTCAGCGACCTTCGCCTCGATGACGTACGAGCCGTCGAAGATGTCGTCGTACTCGAGCAGGTCGGACTCGAACGCCAGCACTTGCTGCAGACGCAGCGACCACTGCTGGTCCCAGGGTCGGGGCAGCCCGAGTGCCTCGTTCCAGGCCGGCAGCTGCACGGCTCTCGCTCGCGCGCCTCTCGACAACGTCACCCCGAGCATCTCCAGGACGATCCGCTGGACGTTGTTCTCCGGCTGCGCCTCGGTGAGCCCGAGAGAGTTGACCTGGACGCCGTAGCGGAAGCGCCGAAGCAACGCGTCCTCGACGCCGTACCGCTCCCTCGTCAGGTCGTCCCACAGCTGCGAGAAGGCCCGCATCTTGCACGTCTCCTCAACGAAACGCACGCCGGCGTTGACGAAGAACGAGATCCGACCGACCACGTCGGGGAAGCGGTCGGGACTGACCTGGCCCGAGTCCCGCACCGAATCGAGGACGGCGACCGCCGTGCTGAGAGAGAACCCCAGCTCCTGGATCGGGGTGGCCCCGGTCTCCTGCAGGTGGTAGCTGCAGATGTTGATGGGGTTCCACCTCGGCATCTGGTTGACCGTGTAGGCGATGACGTCGGTCGTCAGCCGCAGGGAGTGCTCGGGCGGGAAGGCGTAGGTGCCGCGGGAGAGGTACTCCTTGATGATGTCGTTCTGGGTGGTGCCCTGCAGCTGCTCGGGGTCCGCACCCTGCTCCTCGGCCACCACCTGGTACAGGGCGAGCAACCACATCGCGGTGGCGTTGATCGTCATCGAGGTGTTCGTCTGGGCGAGCGGGATGTCTTCGAAGAGGCGACGCATCTCACCGAGGTGGGGGATGGGGACACCCACCTTCCCGACCTCGCCGCACGCCAGCGGGGAGTCCGGGTCGTAGCCCATCTGCGTCGGCAGGTCGAAGGCGACCGAGAGGCCCGTCTGACCCTTCGCGAGGTTGCCTCGGTAGAGCGCGTTGGAGTCGCGTGCGGAGCTGTGTCCGGCATACGTGCGCATCACCCACGGTGGGTCTCGCTCCGCGGGGCTCGTGGCAGCGCTCGTGTCGGGCATCCCCTGAGGGTACGACGAGGTGGCGGTACTGCAGTGAAGTCTGTCGCCTGTCTCACCCGCCACCCGTCAGGGCTTACCTGCGCAGCGAGGGTCCGCGGTCGAGACGGAGGACCCGGTTGAGTCGGGTGACGGCGAGCACGCGGCGGATCTCCTTGGAGCAGTTTCGCAGCACGAGCCGGCGACCGGCACGCTCAGCGCGCAGATGCGCCGCGGTCAGCATGCCGAGACCGGCTGCGTCGATGAGCTGGAGCGCGCCCATGTCCACGACGACGTCCCCGGTGGCTGTCTCGAGCGCGTCATTGAGCGCCGTGCGCACCGTTGCGACATTACGACGGTCCAGGTGTGCACCGAGTGTGACAAGGCATGCCACCGTCGCAGCGACCACCATGACCTCCCGCTCATCCCCGGCTCCCTATCGTGTATGACGCGCCAACTCGCCGAAAGGTTGCCGTGGTCACGGAAACGGACCCGAGACCCTCCCTCTCCGCCTGTCCACCGACGAGGCCGAAGATGAGGCTATTGGTACGTGGCGGGCCCGATCCGACCGCAGGGGCGTAGCTGCGTCGGTCGAGCGAAGATCAGCGGGGCGCCATCCGCAGCGACCCGTCCATCCGGATCACCTCACCGTTGAGATAGTCGTGATCGATCACCATCAGGGCGAGCTTGGCGTACTCCTCGGGAAGGCCGAGGCGCCTGGGGAAGGGCACACCCGCGGCGAGCGTGGCGCGGAACTCGTCGTTGACGCCCGCCAGCATCGGGGTGTCGATGATGCCGGGGGCGATCGTGCAGACCCGGATTCCATAGCTCGCGAGGTCACGGGCCGCGGAGAGAGTGAGCGCCACGACGCCCCCCTTCGACGCCGCGTAGGCGACCTGCCCCACCTGGCCGTCGAACGCTGCGATGGAGGCCGTGTTAATGACGACCCCCCGCTGGCCTTCGTCCAGCGGCTCGGTGCGCGCCATGGCCTCGGCGCCGAGGCGCAGCACGTTGAAGGTGCCGACAAGGTTGACGTCGATGACGCTGCGGAAGAGCGCGAGGTCGTGCGGCCCGGTCTTCGACAGGATCCTGCCCGCGGTGGCGATGCCCGCACAGTTGACGACAATCCGCAGCGGAGCCGCCGTCGCTGCCTGCTCGACCGCGGCGCGCACCTGGTCCTCCTCAGTGACATCAGCCTCGACCAGCGTGACCCGCTCGACCGGCTCCGACTTCTCGATCGAGCCCGCGAGGTCGAGCCCGAAGACGGAGGCTCCGGCGGCAGCGAGTGCTCGGGCAGTGGCTCCTCCGAGACCTGATGCCCCTCCTGTGACGACGGCGGCGAAGTCCCCGATCTGCATGGGATGTGAGACTAACGGTCAGCCGCGGTCGTGGTCGCCGCCGGGCTTCCACAGCACGTCACCCTCAGCCCGGTTCGCGTAGCGCGCGAGGATGAACAGCAGGTCGCTGAGCCGGTTCAGGTACTTGATGGCCAGCGGGTTCATGGTGTCGGCTTGCACGTCGTACGCCGACCACGCCGACCGCTCCGCTCGGCGAACCACGGTGCGCGCGACATGGAGGAGGGCAGCCCCAGCAGTGCCGCCGGGGAGGATGAAGGACCGGAGGCTCTCTAGTGGCTCGTTGTAGTGGTCGCACCACTGCTCCAGCCGGTCGACGTAGTCGGCCTCGACCCGTAACGGCGGGAACTTCGGCTCGTCGACCACCGGGGTGCTGAAGTCCGCGCCGACGTCGAACAGGTCGTTCTGCACCTGTCGGAGCACGGTGGCCACGTCGTCGTCGAGGGCGCCGAGCGCCAGGGCGGACCCGATGTGCGAGTTGGCCTCGTCCACGTCGGCGTAAGCGCCGAGGCGAGGGTCGGTCTTGGCCGTGATGCTCATGTCGCCGAGGCGGGTCTGCCCGGCGTCACCGGTGCGGGTGTAGATCTTCGTTAGGTTGACCATGCGGCCACTGTACGGATAGACACGCCGACCGACCCGAAGACCTGAGGGCGCCACCGTCGGGCCGAGGACACACATCTGGGTCGGTCGAGGCCGACGGCTCTGGCGCCTTCGCTTCGCTCTTTGACGGCGCTGCGAGTCCGTCAGCCCCGTCCTCCCGAGTGCAACGTCTCCGTTGGCGGTGTCGGACTTACGGGTGCGGATACGACGAAGGTCTCGGCGGCGGTGACCCGAAGGGCCGTCAAGAGCGAAGCGAAGGCCCGAGGGCGCCACCGTCGGGCCGAGGACACACATCTGGGTCGGTCGAGGTTGAGGAGACGTGTTGGAGAGCGGCCGCTCAGTCGGGCAGGCGCCCGCGTCCGGGAGGGGATGCCTCGACCCAGGCGAGGAAGCCGGTGAGGGCGCGCTCGGTCATGGCCAGCTCGATCCGGCGGCCCCGCGGCAGATCGACGGAGACGACGACGTGCCCGGAGTGTAGCGAGAACGCCTCCGGCCCTTGCGGGGTACGACGACGACCCACCGTCAAGGACCGGTTGAAGGTGTACTTCGGTCGCGGCGAGAAGGAGAAGACGCGGAACCACTCGAGGTCGTTGCCGTCGTAGCGGCCCAGCCCGAGCGTCCAGCCAAGCGAGGACGCAGCCGAGCCGGCTGATCCAGGCGGTCTCATCCGGACGCTGCACTCGAACGTGCCGCCTCGACGGTTGATCACCCGTCTGCGGACGAAGAGCCCGACCAGACCGAGCGCCGCCAGGACGGCGATCAGGCCAAGGCCCTCGAGGACCGCCTCCCACCACGGCATCGGGTCCTCCTGCTGGTCATTGCTGCGTCATGAAGGACGGAACCTTATCGCGCGCGTTCGCCGACCCGGATCTGGGTTTCCGCGAAGCGGATCTCCTCCTCGGACTCCGGTGTGTCGGCACCCGTCTGCTTGGCTCGCTCGAGGTCTCGCCTTGCCTTCTCGAGGTCGATCTCGTGCGACATCTGGGCATGCTCGGACAGGATCGAGACCCTGTTGCTCGCCACCGAGAGGAAGCCGCCATCGACGACAGCGGACCAGGACTCGCCCTCGACGGTGTGCACCTCGACCGCACCCTGCACGAGGACCGCAAGCATCGGCGCATGGTTCGCGAGAACGCCCACATCCCCTTCAGTGGTGCGGGCGATGACAGTCGCGGCCTCGCCAGACCAGACGACACGGTCTGCTGCCACGAGCTCGACCTTGATGGGGTCGGCCATCACAGGTCCTTCTGGATCTGGGACCACTTGCGCTCGACGTCGTCGAGACCGCCGCACATGAAGAACGCCTGCTCGGCCACGTGGTCGTAGTCGCCGTTACAGACCTTCGAGAATCCCTCCACGGTGTCGTCAAGCGAGACGGTCGAGCCCTCGATGCCGGTGAACTGCTTCGCGACGTAGGTGTTCTGCGACAGGAACCGTTGGATGCGACGGGCCCGCGACACCACGACCTTGTCCTCTTCGGACAGCTCGTCCACGCCGAGGATCGCGATGATGTCCTGCAGCTCCTTGTTGCGCTGCAGGATCTGCTTCACCCGCACCGCGGTGTTGTAGTGGTCCTCGCTGATGTAGCGCGGGTCGAGGATTCTCGACGTCGAGGTCAGCGGGTCCACAGCCGGGTAGATGCCGAGCGAAGCGATCTCGCGCGACAGCTCCGTGGTGGCGTCGAGGTGAGCGAACGTCGTCGCGGGAGCCGGGTCGGTGTAGTCGTCGGCCGGCACATAGATCGCCTGCAAGGAGGTGATGGAGTGTCCACGCGTCGAGGTGATCCGCTCTTGCAGCACTCCCATCTCGTCGGCCAGGTTCGGCTGGTAGCCCACTGCGGACGGCATCCGCCCGAGCAGCGTCGACACCTCGGAGCCTGCCTGCGTGAACCGGAAGATGTTGTCGATGAACAGCAGCACGTCCTGGTTCTGGACGTCCCGGAAGTACTCTGCCATCGTCAACGCCGAGAGGGCGACCCGCAGTCGCGTGCCCGGCGGCTCGTCCATCTGGCCGAAGACCAGGGCGGTCTGCCCGATGACCTCAGACTCCGTCATCTCCTCGATCAGGTCGTTGCCCTCACGCGTCCGCTCGCCGACCCCGGCGAAGACGGAGACACCGTCGTGGTCTCGCGCCACCCTGGCGATCATCTCCTGGATCAGCACGGTCTTGCCGACGCCGGCCCCGCCGAACAGACCGATCTTGCCGCCCTGCACGTACGGCGTCAGGAGGTCGATGACCTTGATGCCGGTGTGGAACATCTCGGTCTTCGACTCGAGGGCGTCGAAGGCAGGGGCCGAGCGGTGG
>JACDHG010000150.1 GCA_013821195.1 Propionibacteriales bacterium | reverse complement strand
CCGCCGCGACCACCGACGATCTCGCTCCACTCGAACGGCTGCTGGAAGTGGTAACCAGCCCCTACGACAAGCGTCCGAGCCTCGAGCGCTACGCAGCCCCCGCCCCAGAAGACTTCGGACGCTACCGAACCTTCTGCGGCACCTGAGGCTCCGCCTCCCTGCCGACTGAGGAGCGGTCTTGATGGCCGTTTTCGCGCCGTTGTCCGCAGCAAGGGCAGTTCAGCCCTGGGGTCAGGCATCGGAGAGGTCGGGTCAGGGCGGGGCCAAGTTCAGTGTGGCGGACAGGCTAGTCACCTTTGTCTGGCGCGGACAGGAAGGCAGCGATCTCCCTGAGCACGCGCTCGGTCTGGCCAAGCTTGAGGTGGACACCTGACTGGAGGCCCACCAAGTGGGCATTCGGGTCCGCCCAGCCGCCTCGGGCGCCGCCTCGAAGGACGACAAGGGTCGTACTTTGCGTGCACCAACAGCGTGGCCACCTGCAGCATGTCCGCCGAGTTGAGGCTGACGCCGGGGCCACTTGGTTCACTGCACGGTTCCCAGTCACCCAACCACGCGACGGTGGCCTGCTGAGACATGTTGCGTGGAGCGCCCGGGCACCGGCATCTGCGCATTGACCCTAGGCGGGCGTTGGGACCGATTGTGGGCGACGGCCTCGCGAACCAGTTCGACGAACGCCTCCTCGTCCACCACGTTACCCTCGCGAAGGTTGACGGCACGTCGCGTGCCGGCATCCAGGCTGGCGCTGAAGAGACCGGACCAGACCGGACGGGTCTTCCAGCGAGGCCCCCTTGGCGAACGTGAGCTTCACGTTGTCCTTGTAGGTCTCAATTGTGCGCACCAGGCCAGCGCACGAGAAGGTCAGGACGCCGGTCAGGGTTGGACGGCTCGCGCCACTGGGCCCCCTCGACGATGTCGGGCTCGGCCCTCAAGATCAGGGACCACAGCGTCTCCCGCCAGGTTGTTCGCCAGTCATCGCTCACGCGCTTCGCCTTCAAGTGCGTTCCCGGTGCTTGCACCCTGGCCAACAGCAGGGGCGGCGCTGACCCGCCTCGAGCTCCTCCTGAGTGCGGCGGATACGGCGTTCGCGAGTCTTCGCCTGCTTGGCGTCATCGACCCAGCAGATGAACTCGTTGCGTGCGAGCGGGGTGATGTCCCTCCAGGCAGCCAGGACGACGGAGTTGGTGAGCAGCGCCGCCCGCAGGTCTGCGGGCAGCTTGTGCACGACCCCGCCGGGAACTCGCTCACCACTCACGCGGCCACGATAGCGACGACCGTGGACCCTGGACCGTGGCCTAGGTCTACGATGAACACCCCACACTGAGCGTTCACCAGAGGTGCGTCATGGCGGAGTTGGTTCGCACGAACGACCCTGTTGTCGTCGCCGTCATCGAGTGTCTGTTGGGCGAAGCCGACATCGGCTACCAGGTCACCGACCGGAACATGAGCGTCCTCGAAGGCTCCATCGGAGCCATCCGGATGAGGATCCTGGTTCCGGACGAGGACGAGGAAACTGCCCGGCAGTTGCTCACCGACGCTGATCTGGGCGTGTGGCTGCGGCCCCCGGCGTGACTAGGACGGTACGGGTCCCGTTCCAGGGCTACCGACTGCGCCGCCGACCACCACGACGTCGCACTCGTTCATGTCAGGGCTTCCAGCGGAGCGAGAGGTACGACGCCGTCAGCCTTGTCGCGAGGTCGCTGTCGAGGGTGACCAGGGCGTCGGCCTGAAGCTTGGAGCCCGCAAGATACCCAGCGTCGCGCAGAGTGTCCCAGTCGTGTTCCATAGCGATCTGGGATGCAACCTGTCGCGAGACTCGGTCGCCGAGCAAGCGCATCCTCAGCTCAGTCAGGCGCCGGGGCAGTCGAGTGCGGCCGCCTGCGTGCGCTGACCCCGTCGTACGTCGAGCAGCAACAACTCGAGCAGCCATGGTTCATCGTGCCCCGGCTGGGCCGTGCACCTAGCTTCAGTGACGACATCATCGTGGCTGTCCTAGCCATGGATCGGCCGGCCTAGCGACGACGACGGTGGTGCGCTTGCCGGTGCACGATGGCTCCAGCGCTGACCTCGCCCAGCCGGTGAACGATCGCTTTGCGACTCGGCGTTCTCCGTCGGGGTTGGGAGCAGCGCGAGCGGTTCTCGCTCCAATGGTCAGTACAGCTAGGGCGCGGCCCAACGAGCAGCCCCGGAGGAGACGTCGATGAGAAGCTCTCCGAGGTAACGGTCCGGACTGCTGTCACGCGGCGGGATTCCGCCGGTGACGACGCTGATGTTCTCGAGGCTGATCGCGATATGGCGCGTACCGGCGGGCAGGACGAACGGACCGAACGCGCCATCAGTGACCTCTGATCCTGGGGTGTTGTCCCGCTCCCCACCGACCGACATGACTGATGGCCAATGGTTGGGATCGGCAGGTGGGTCGAGTCGGATCTCTGCATCGACTTCCCGCCCAGCGAGATCAGATCTATGGAGCGCGGGGGTCACTCGATAGATCAGCGAGGTCATCGGATGTATGGGCCCGCCAGCATGGTGCTCGCTGTAGTCAGCGTGGATGGCATCGTCCGAGACCCCGTCGAGGCGCAGGCCGGTAGCGGTGAGCTGATGCCCCGTCCACGCCTCGCCGCAGTCGACGTGGAATGAGAACTGCATGGGACTGCTGTCGGGATCGGCTTCTCGCTCCATGTGCTCATCCTGGCGAGCAAACCCAGCAACCTCAAGTGCCTTCACCCGGCTCGCTAAGTTCACTCGTCCGGGTGCCAGATCAGAACGCCCCATCGCGGGGCTTGCAGCTCGATCGCCTGCTCGCCCGAAGGAGGAACGGCCGGCGGCGCGACTTCGGCCGGGAGGACCCGGACGCGCTAGTCACCGGTTGGGGATCGCTTGCGGGACGAAGGTCCGTGCTTGTTCGGTCTCGCCGGCGAGGACGGCCGTGGTCGCATGGGGTTCTTGCGACACTACGACCTGGCGACGGCACGCTTCCACGCGTCACCCTCGCCCTCGCCCTGTTGTGCGCCGGTCCACAACGGCCGATCCCCCGTTGATCCTGTTCCGGGCGCTATTCGACTCCGATCGAGGGCTGACGTCGTCATGCCTCAGGCGAAGTGTCGGCGCCGTGCCACATCCGACGCTCCGGCGGAGCCGTCAGCCGGCCAGTCCCCCAAGTTTCTCCTGCAGGACAGGCACTTCCGTACTCTCAGTCGCGGACCTCCTGACCCATCCGGGCTAGGCTGCGGTGTGCCCGAGTTCACCTGGCGACCGGCCAACGAGGCAACCACCGAGGACGTCGAGGCGGTGTTCGACACCGGTGGCGCCCGCAAGTGCCGCTGCCAGGCGCTGAAGGCCCCAGGCTGGATCTGGCGCGACACCACCCAGGAGCAGCGGGACGCCGCCCTGCTGGAGCAGACCGGTTGCGGCACCGACGGACCCACGTCCGGCCTCATCGGGTACCTCGACGGCGAGCCGGCCGGCTGGGTCGCGGTCGAGCCGCGGGACAACTACCCCAGAGTGTGGAGCCGGAAGAAGTCGTGGATGCGGATGGACCCTGAGCTCGTGGGCGTCTGGTCGGTCACCTGCTTCGTCGTACGCAAGGGCTTCCGCCGGCAGGGGCTGATGTACGAGCTGGCCGCCGCCACCGTCGAGTACGGAAGGCAGATCGGCACCCGCGTGCTGGAGGGCTATCCCACCGAGCCGCCGCCCAGGAAGACCGTGATCTGGGACGAGGCGTCAGTCGGGCTGCTGCAAGTCTTCCTCGACGCCGGTTACGAGGTGGTGGCCTCGCCGACCCTGCGCCGGAGGGTGGTGCGTCACCGACTCGGCGGGCCGTCGTGACGGGCCGGGCGCCACAAGCCGATCTCATTCTGGGCAAGGAGGCCACGGCCATCCTCCATGGTCGGAGTCGCAGCCAGTAACGCAACTCTCATGCCGCGCTCAGCGCCTGTCCCGGCGCAGGATCGGCACGCGGAGCGTGCCAGTGACCGATCGTCCATTGGGCATCCACGTTCTTCGAGTTCATCAACCAGCTCATTGCGCAGCAGAACCGCGGGGCCCGGACAGAAGATGACATTCAACCGTCGACGACGCGACCGCTGCTGCGGTTGGCGTGGTCGATGTGGAGGATCTGAAAGCGGTCGCGGAAACCGATGCCGGCCTCGCGTCTGACTTGGCCGCCTCCGGGTGGCGTAGTCAGCGGGAAGCGCATCCCGAGCGGCGCGTGGGCGTCGATGTTCTTGGGTCTTGGGCCGCCGACCGGGTAGCCGGGGAAGGGCGGCACTTGGTAGTAGCGGAGGTCGTCGCGGCCAGCGAAGTGCTCGACAGCGGCGACATGAAACAGCGCTCCGTGCGCCATGGCGAGCATGTGGCCTCGGCGAGCAGAGCCGACGGCTTGAGGCGGAGCTGGGTGATCTCCAGGCCTTGACGGTGCCCATCGACCTTGGGGCGGCGAGCGAGAAGCTCGAGGACGGGCTGATCGAAGATGTCGATCGCGTCGGGTCCGGTGAATGCGCTGAGCGGGACGGAGCCGTCCGCGTTCGGTGGTGTCGTCAGGAAGGTGACCCGCATGTCAGACCTGGCCCGCACGGCGAGGCCATGCTTGACCTTATTGTGACCCGCTTGGACGTCGATCTCGGCCGGGCCCAGCAGCCCTGCCGCGTAGCCGAGCCAGTCGACCAAGACGTTGCACGCGTCGACGATCTCGGGGCTGCTGCGGGCAGTCTCCAGTCTTCCGGGTTCGACCAGCGTGCAGAGCATCCGCTCACCTGGATCCGCCTCCTGGGCACTTGCATTCAGGTGCTCGATGACCTCGGCGATTCGCGTCGGCCCGGAGGCGATCTCCGCCCACAGACACGGCGCGCCTGTGCCCGTCGAAGGGGCAAGGCGGGCGCACGCGAGCCGCAAGAGGGCTTCGGCGGCGTGGTGGCGGACCGCGAGCGCGTCCGCGGCGACCTGCGCATGCACGTCGAGCTCCTTGAACGGTCCGTCGGCGACGGGGCGCTGCAGGTATTGGTTGAGCTCAGCGCGGATGCTGCCGGGCTCGGGTTCCGGCAAGGCTGCGTCCGATACGGGCGCGCTCTCGTGCCATGCCAGCAGCGATGCAATGCGCGAGCTGAAGTACTGGAAGGGGTCCGACGCGAGGAATGTGTCGTCGAGCTCCAGAGCCTGCACCTCGGTGAGGTCTTGCCCATCGGGCGGCGGGTACATGATCGAACCGTAGGACCTATGCGTGACGAGTTCCTTGTTCCCCGGTCTTCTCAGAAGCCCCGCAGCTCCTGCCGGAGTTCGCCTCGCGCTCCTCCTCGGCTGGTCTCGACGCGGCCGCAGCCTGGTCGAGAGCATCAACATTGCCTGCATTGGTGTGCCAACCTCGGCCTGGGCATAGCCGACTAGCGGGAACCGCATTGGCACGGTCGCGGACACCGGGGCCAAGAAGGCCTCCTCTTGCAGGATAAGGAGTCCCGCCTCCACAGCCTGACGGATGAGGTTCAGGGTGGCCACGACATGGATAGCGACCTGACCGTAGAGAAGTACCGCAGCGCAATAGCGGCTGTTGAGCGTATGACCTGATGCCCTCTCCTGAGCGGCGAGATCGGCGTGCACCAGGTCGCCATACAGCCATGAGTCGGCAAGCGCGGCGAACCAGACAGCTTGGCTCTCCACCTCGTTCGGACGGGTGACAGCAAAGCCAGTGTCGGGTTCGGGTGCCTCCGCCACCTTCCATGACCTTCGCAGTTCCTCGACGGCCGGACCGAACCGAGAGTCTTGCTTCAGAAACGCACGGAGTGAACCGAAGACGACGGACCAGTGGATCGGCTCGCCCTGGAGAAGGAAGGGGCGACACCTGGACGCAAGGGACTCGAACGCCTCCTCCGGTGGGACGTCCTGCGTCATGCACATCTGTCCGTCGACTGGCCCGATAGTGGTCGTGCCCTCTGCCCAACGCCTGAATTGCTGCAGGTCCCGAAGCAGGGAGTGGGACTCCACTCGACGTGCCCTGTGGACGAACGCGGAAATGCGTTCTTGGTGCGGGGCGAGCACTTCAGTAGGGATGTCGGCGCGCATGCGAACATCCTCGCCTCCGCACGGGCTTGGTGTCGCGTCGAGAGGAGCCGATCTGAGTCCGGCGCTTCATGAGCGATCCATGATTATGTCAGGCGTGCCGAAGCCGAACCGCGCCGGCGCCTCGGAGATCCGGTTGTGCGCGACGGTCGACTGGTCCCGCACGCCGCCGCGGCGAGGGTGGCGCCGCCGACGTCCATGGGACCGCCATCCTCAGTCTTGAGCCGGGTGATCTCGGTGACAGCGTCGCCGGTGACCAGGCGGGCGTTCCAGTCGACCGCGCTGGTCGTC
>JACDHG010000149.1 GCA_013821195.1 Propionibacteriales bacterium | reverse complement strand
CATCCCGGCGGTCGGCTCGTCCAGGACGAGCAGGTCGGGGTCGGGGAGCAGGGCCAGGGCGAAGCGCAGCCGCTGCTGCTCCCCGCCGGAACACTTGGAGACCTTTCGTCGAGCCAGCGATGTAAGCCCGGCCCGGTCGATGACCTCCTCGACCCCGGCATGCTCGGGCAACGTGGAGGCGATCATCTGCACGGTCTCACGCACGGTGATGTCACGAAGCAGGCCGCCGGTCTGCAGAACGGCCGAGATGCGGCCGGCCCTGACCGCCTGGCGCGGGGCCGCTCCGAAGACGGCGACGGTCCCGGCCGATGGAGTGGTAAGGCCGAGCACCATGTCCAGGGCGGTGGTCTTCCCGGCACCGTTCGGACCGAGGAAGGCGACGACCTCCCCAGGGCTGATGGTCAGGTCGACCCCGTCGACCGCACGGACCAGCTCGCCACCGGGCGATCGGAAGGTCTTGACGAGACCACTCAGCTCAACGGCTGCCGGTCCGGCTCTGTTGGTATCCATACCGGCAATGCTGCTCGGCGGACGGCCTGCGCGGCAGCGGCGGATGTCACCAGCCTGCGGTGACATCCGTCAGCGCAGGTGAATGGCGATCTCCTTGGTGGGACCTGCGGTTCTTGCCTGGAGCCGCCTGTCGGAATCGAACCGACGACCTTCTCATTACGAGTGAGACGCTCTACCGACTGAGCTAAGGCGGCGCAGCGCAGCAGTGCCGGGCCGACGGGAGAGGTTACCAAAGACCCTTTCGCCCGGTCCCACCTGACGGCCGAACTCGACGCAGGTGGTGGGTGCGGCTGGACTGACCCGTCAACACTCCTTGCCGTCAGTGGGCGGTGTGCCCTCCACCAAGTAGGTGTTGATCGCGTCGTCGATGCACGAGTTGCCGGCGCCGTATGCCGTGTGGCCATCGCCGTCCCGGCTCAGCAGCACACCTGAGTCGAGCTCCTCGGCGAGCTTGACCGACTGCTCGTAGGGAGTCGCCGGGTCACGGGTGGTTCCGACCACGAGGATCGGTGCGGCACCCTCGGCACTGAAGTCGGGTTGCGGCTCGGTCGACTGCACCGGCCAGTTCGAGCACGCGTAGGGCCACCACTGGGCAGCCTGCCCGAAGACAGGAGCCTCCTCGGTGAAGTCCGACCCGCCCGCCTCGATCTCCTCGAGGGTCGCATCCTCCGGATGGTCGAGGCAGTTCACTGCCGACTGGACCTCGAGGGAGTTGCTGGGGTAGGTGCCGTCCGGCGTTCGCTTTGTGTAGGCATCCGCCAGCAGGAGCAACGTGTCGCCGTTGCCGTCGACCGCCTCGTTGAGCGCAGTCGTCAGGTAGGGCCAGGTGTCGCGACTGTAGAGCGGCACGACCACCCCCAAGAACGCCAGACCCTCGGTGACCTCACGCCCGTCGCCCGTGGGCAGCGGGTCGGCGTCGATCTCCTCGAAGAGCTGGATGAGGCGGTCGCGAGCGCCGTCGACCGAGTCGCCAAGCGGGCAGTCGCCGCTCGCGACACAGTCCTCCAGGTAGGCCGTCAGGGCGACGTCGAAACCGGCCGCCTGGTTGATGGCGTTCTCGCGGGGCTCCGACAGCGGGTCGACCGCCCCGTCGAGGACGAGACGCCCGACCTTGTCGGGGAACAAGGCTGCGTACGTCGCACCGATGTAGGTGCCGTAGGAGGCACCGAAGTACGTCAGCTTGTCGTCACCGACGAGGGCCCGGATGACGTCCATGTCCTTGGCGACCTCAACGGTCGACACGTGCTCTAGCAGTGGACCGGAGTTGGCGACACAGCCATCGGTGAGCGTCGACCAGAAATCCTGGAACTGCTGGACCTCCGCGGCGGTGTCCGGGGTGGGATCGGAGGCGACATACGCGTCGAGCTGCTCGTCGGAGATGCAGTCGACCGGGGTGCTGGTCGCGACCCCCCGAGGGTCGAAGCCGATGACGTCGTACACGTCGGTGATGCTGGAGTCGAGGTCGATGAACCCGAGATAGTCGATGCCGGAGCCCCCAGGCCCCCCAGGGTTGATCAGCAACGAGCCCTTGCGGCTCGACTCGTCGCCGGCGAGCTGCCGCTTGGCCTTGACAGTGATCGCCTGGCCATCGGGGTCGTCGTAGTCGAGAGGGACCCAGATGTCGGCGCACTCACCGTCGCCGCACGCCTCCCAGGCGATGTCCTGGTTGTAGAAGCGGTCGATGCCACTGCCCTCGGGGCCGTCCCCGAAACCTTCGGGCAGCCCGTCTGAGCCGGTCGAGGTCGGAGGGACGCTCGTCGTGGGACTCGGGCTGTCCGACGTCGGCTGACCGCTCGTCTGCGACGTGTCGTCGGCGACGTCCTGGGCGGCTCCGCAGCCGGCTGCCAGCACGAGCGTTGCCACAGCGGCGGCGCAGCGAGTGACATGACGATGAGTCATGGAGGTCCCTCCGGGTGAGGCCGACCAGGCACGGGCCCGCCCAGTCAGTCTGATCTCGGAACGAGAGACAGCGGCACCGAAGTGCCCACCTTACGTCGCGTCGGTGGCGCGGAGGCGTGCTATCCACAGCCAGGCGGTGGTCAGCCGCCTGACCTGACGACGCTACGACAGTGGCCGATCCATTTCGCCGAAGCCGCTCTCGGTGACGAAGCAGATCACGCGGTGCCCGTTGTCGTCCTCCCAGATCGTCTCATCAGGGATCAGGCGATAAGCCTGGTAGCCGCTCCTGTCGGCACCGACGACCTCGCTCACCGTTGCCAAGCACCGGTCCGCCGAAGCAGAGTTCAGGTCGGTTTGACCGGGATAGTCATCCTGCTCGATCGGGATCAGCTCAACAGTCTCGGCGTTGTGCGGCTCGTCGCACGGCACACCACGGACGTCGAACGTGTCGATGTCGCCTTCGCCTGCACCCGGGATGCCGACGCAGTCGCCGACCCGGATCTCGCCGAAATCCATCCGCCCCTCCTCGACGATCGTGCCGGCCTCGTCACGCTCGGCAGTCTGGTTGACCAAGACGACCGCCAGTCCGACGAACCCGACGATCCACAGCACCGACAGCACCATCCCGGAGATCGCCAGACCCCTACCACGCTGGCGGCTCTTGCCGATCTTGACCAGCGCCACGATCCCGAGCGGGACCGCGATCAGGATACCGACCAGCGGCACAACCAGCCCGGCGACGAAAGCGGCGATCGCCAGGCCGTTCCATCCCCCGCCGACCGGTGCACCGCCGTCGTAACCTCCGCCTGGGTAGGACATTGGACCGTAGGCGCCAGGTGGTGGGGGTGGTCCTCCGGACGACGGACCGTACTGTTGCTGCCCCCCGGGCTGGGACTGGCCGTAGCCGGGATACCTCGGGCCAGGGTCGGCGCCAGGTGGTGGGGGTGGTCCAGACGACGGAGGGTACGGCTCACCCATCGGCGCCTCTCAACGAGATCATCAGCGACTCCAGGGCGAGCAGTGGCGCGATCTCGCCCTCGAGCAGCTCGCGGGTAGCGAAGATCGCGCGGAGACGACGGGTGGTCGCCTCACCCGACGTGGAGCGCGACATCGTGTCGACCTCGTGGCGCAGCTCCTCGTTGACGAGCTCTCCACCCGAGCCGAGCTGAACCGTGACCACGTCGCGATAGTACGACGCAAGGTCCAGCAGGGTCCGGTCGATGGAGTCGCGGACTATTCGCTTGGCACGCAGTCGCTGTCGGCGCTGCAGCTCCTTGGCCGCCGCCGCGTGACCCGTGGTGCTGACACCCCTGGTCCCGGCGCCGTACGCCAGCTGGAGGTCAGACTGCTCCTTCGCGTCGAGCGTGTCGCTGCGTGGTCTGGCCTCCTCGGTCGCGGCGTCGAGGATGTTGGAGGCCGCGTTGAGGCAGGAGCCGAGACCGCTGAGCTGCCCAGGGATGCGCAGCACCTCGCGACGACGGTTGCGCGTGCCCTCGTCGACCGCCAGCGCCCGAGCCCGCCCGATGTGACCCTGCGCCGCCCGGGCGGTGAAGCTGGCGAGGGCGGACGACACGTCGTGACGGCGCACGAGGTAGTCCGCGATCGCCTCACTCGGCGGCGTGCGCAGCACAAGACAGCGGCAGCGGGACCTGATCGTCGGCAACACGTCCTCGGCGGTGGGCGCGCACAGCAGCCATACCGTCCGCGGCGGAGGCTCTTCGACGCTCTTGAGCAACGCGTCGGCAGCGCGGTCGGTCAGTCGGTCGGCATCCTCGACGATCATCACCTGCCAGCGGCGCCCCGACGGTGACAACGCAGCCCGTCTGACGCTGTCTCGGGCGTCGTCGACGCCGATGACAGCCTGCTCTGTCACGAGCGCGGAGATGTCGGCGTGCGAACCGGCCAGCGACGTGCGGCACGACAAGCACTCGCCGCAGCCACCGCGATCGCACTGCAGCGCAGCGGCGAACGCGCGCGCGGCGGTCGAACGGCCGGAGCCTGGCGGCCCGGTGAAGAGCCAGGCGTGGGTCATCCCCGTTGCCTTCTCGCCCTGGAGCACTCGGTCGGCTGCCGCCACCACGTTGCCAAGCGTCTCGACGAGCGCCTCCTGGCCGACCAGGTCGTCCCAGACAGTCATGCATCCACCCCGTGGTGACGCTCGGCGAGCGACAGCAGCTCGGTGACGCGTTGGCGGACCTCGAGGCAGATGGCTTGTCGGTCCCGCCGCGCGTCGAGCACAAGGTAGTGCTCGCTGTCCGCCTCCGCCAGGGCAAGGAACGACTGGCGCACGCGCTGGTGGAACTCCATCGGCTCAGCCTCCAGTCGGTCCTGGGTGTCGATGCGCCCGATCCCCAGCTCGGGTTCGACATCGAGGAGCACCGTCAGGTGAGGGCGCAGCTGCGAGGTGGCCCATCGAGCGATCTCCTCCACCTCGGTGGCCCGGAGGGCGCGGCCCGCCCCCTGGTAGGCAAGAGTCGAGTCGACGTACCTGTCGGTGACCACGACGGCGCCGCGTCGCAGCGCCGGTATGACGAGCTTGTGGATGTGCTCGGCCTTGTCGGCGGCATACAGCAGTGCCTCGGCCCGGTGGTCGAGCTCGCCGGTCTCGGGCGAGAGCACGATGGTGCGGATGGTCTGACCGACGGCCGTGTCGCCGGGCTCGTGAGTGAGGACGACGTCATACCCCTGATGAGTCAGCCAGTCACGGAGCAGCCGGGACTGGGTGGACTTCCCCGAGCCCTCGCCGCCCTCGAACGCCACGAACACGCCGCGGTCGGTGTAGACCCGCAAGTCTCGCTTCAATGACTGCCTCAGCTCGCTGCGGATGGTCGTGCCCGGACGATCGTTCATGGAACGGTAGGAGACGGCACCGACGATCACCATCAGGACTGCCGAGCCGAACATCGTGATCGCGGCGCCGTTGTAGTCCAGCACCGCGCCGTCGGTCATCGGCACCGAGTGTTCGCCGATGAGGCCCGCGACGAGCGGAGCAAGGGCGAGAACCAGGCTGAGCGCGAGCCGCGCGAGGGTCTGGACGAACGCGAACGTCCTTCCCCGCAAAGCGTCCTCCACCTCGAGCCCGATCAGCGTGTAGCCGGTGATCCAGGCGGTCCCTGCGAAGAAGCCGACACCGAGGGTCACAACCATGACTACTGCGAGGTTCGCGACCAGGGCGATCACGGCGAGCAGCACCCCCGCCGCCGTCAGAGAGAAGCCGAACAGGCGGCGTCGAGACATCGCCAGGGCGAATCGGGGACCGCGCCACATCCCGAGCGCGAGGCCTGCGAAGACAGCAGCGAACAGCAGCCCGTAGCCGGGATCTCCGCCGCCGAGGTCTGCGACGTACACCTGCGCCAGACCGACGACGACGCCGCCTGCCGCAAAGGCGCCGGTGATGCCGAACACGAGACCGCGGATGACTGGGGTGCCGACCACGTAGGACCAGCCATCCTTCATCACCGCGAAGACTCCGGTGCGGTCTCCCGGGGCGAGCGATGAGCCACGCGGGATGCCGTGCAGCGTCGCGATGACGAGACCGGACAAGATGAACGACGCGGCGTTGAAGCCGAGCGCCAGCACCACCGGAGCCTCGAGCCCACCGAAGGACGACTTGACGCCCCTGGTGAGCAGGGACAGCACGATGAAGATGCCTGCCGCGGGCAGCGCCGACCCATAGGTCGTGGCGATCGAGATCTGGTTGGCCGCCTCGAGTTTGCCGCGGGGCACCAGATTCGGGATGGTGGCGTCCTTGGCGGGGAGCCAGACAAGAGTGATGGCCTCGATGATGACGGTTGCCGCGAACACCCATTCGAGCGTGCCGACGATCGGGATCGTGATGAAGACCGCACCTCGCAGGAAGTCACCGATGATCAAGGTCGCACGACGGTCGAGGCGGTCGGCGACGTAACCGGCCAGCGGGCCAAGGACGAGGGCCGGCGCCACCCGGAGG
>JACDHG010000039.1 GCA_013821195.1 Propionibacteriales bacterium | reverse complement strand
CGCTACCAGTCCGAGGATGAGGACAGTGCCCGCTGGACGGGTTTCCCATTCCGCGATGGCGACATCGTGATCAGCACCCGGTCCAAGAGCGGGACGACGTGGATGCAGATGATCTGCGCCCTCCTCGTCTTCCGAGAGCCCGACTTGCCGGCACCGCTGAACGAGCTCTCGCCATGGCTGGACTGGAGGATCCGTCCGCTCGAAGACGTCGTCGCCCGGCTCGATGCCCAGCAGCACCGCCGGTTCGTCAAGACCCACACCCCCCTCGACGGGTTGCCCATCGACGCCCGGGCGACATACATCGTGGTGGCCCGCGACCCGAGGGACATGTATGTCTCGCTGTACCACCAGGGCTCCAATATCGACCGCGAGGCGGTGCGCATGCTGCTCGGGCAGACTGCACCCGCGCGGGCGGACGACGAGCCGGAGCGTCCCGATGTGCGCCAGGCGCTGCTGAGCTGGATCGACAGCGACGCGACGCCGCAGGAGGAGATGGACTCGATCCGAGGCGTCATGTGGCACCTGTCCGATGCCTGGCAGCGCCGCCACGAGCCGAACGTCGTCCTCGTCCACTACAACGACCTGCTCACCGACCTCGGGTCGGAGATGCGCCGCGTGGCCGGCATCCTCGACATCGCGGTGCCGGAGCAGACCTGGCCAGCTGTGGTCGAGGCAGCGACGTTCGAGCACATGCGTCACCGCGCAGACCGGCTCGTGCCGACCGGCGTGCTCAAGGACGTCAACGACTTCTTCCGGCGGGGGAGGTCAGGTGGCTGGCGCGAGATTCTCACCGCCGAGCAGGTCGCGCACTACGAGGGGCGAGTCGCCGAGCTCGCGCCACCAGACCTGCTCGACTGGCTCCACCGATGAGCGCATCGCGTCAGGTGATGCAGAACTCGTTGCCCTCCGGGTCCCGCATGACCGTGAAGTAGTCGAAACCTTCGTCGACCGTCTCGACGACGGTCGCACCCAGGCCTTCGAGCCGTGTCGCCTCCCCAGCGAGGACTGCGTCCTTGCCGTCGCGGTTCCCGCCACCGGCCCCGCTGACGCGGACGTCGAGGTGCAGACGGTTCTTGGCGGCCTTGCCCTCGGGCACCTTGTGGAAGAACAGCCGAGGTCCGCCGTCCTCGGGGTCGACAACCGCGTATGCGTCGCCGTGCTGGTCTTCCGGGATGCCGAACGCCGTGAGTGCTGCCGGCCAGGTGTCGAAGCCCTCGGGCGGGGGCTCCTCGACATACCCGAGGAGCTCGGCCCAGAAGGCGCCGAGCGCCGCCGGGTCCGCGCAGTCGATGGCCACTTGGAAGTGACGAGTCATGGGATCTCCTCTGGTCTGGCGTGTACTGCCACGAAGATGCCACACCCGCAGGCAGTCCTAAGAGTGCCGACGCAGACGTACCCCGTCAAGGCCGATCACGCGCCGTTTGCCGACGTGCGTCGGAAGACGTATCCCGCCGGACCCGGTCACCTGCCGTGGAGTCTGACAGGGGAGTAGGTCTGGTGGCCGCCAGCGCTTTCGCCGTCGTGGGAGCAATGTGCCTGCTGATCGGATGCATCGCTGAGGGCATCCGGTTGGCCAAGTCAACTGAGTAGCAACATGTCTATGTCAGAAGCCGCGGTGGGGCAGTGACATGATCGGGGGATGCCGAACTCCGTCCCCGACCTGCTCGACCTGCTCGAGCTCGAACAGCTCGAGGTCGACCTCTACCGGGGTCGCCAGCCGGACACGGCGATGCAGCGTGTCTTCGGCGGGCAGGTGGCGGCGCAGGCCCTGCGGGCCAGCTGCAACACCATCGACGGGGGCCTAGCGGTCCACTCGTTGCACTCGTACTACCTGCGACCCGGTGACACCGCCGTGCCGATCATCTACGACGTCGAGCGCATCCGGGACGGCCGCTCGTTCTCGACCCGTCGGGTGGTCGCCCGTCAGCACGGCAAGTCGATCTTCTACCTCACCGCCTCGTTCCACATCGACGAGATCGGGTTCGACCACCAGGACACGATGCCTCCAGTAGCCGACCCGGAGGACTGCCCGTCGATGGGCGACCTGTTCCGCGCGGTGACGGGCCGGGCCGACGATCGGTCGTGGGAGCGTGAGTGGGCGGCGCTCGACGCCAGGTACGCCGCCGACTCGCGCCCCGGCGGTGCTCTCGAGGGCAAGGACGAGCCGGCGCGGACTCAGATCTGGGTCCGCGCCGCTGGCAAGGTCCCCGACGACCGCGTCACCGACACGTGCGTGCTGACCTACGCCAGCGATCTCACGCTGCTCGGTGTGAGCCTCGTCCCGCACGGGTTGATCATCACGTCACGCGAGATATCGCCGGCCTCCCTCGACCACTCGATGTGGTTCCACCGGCCGTTCCGCGCGGACGAGTGGATGCTCTACGACCAGCACTCGCCGTCGGCGTCCGGCGCCCGTGGCTTCGCGTTCGGCAAGGTCTTCAGCCGCGACGGCGCACTGATCGCCTCCGTGGCGCAGGAGGGGCTCATCCGACCAGTCGGCGCTGCGCGGGATGGCCTCTCGTGACGACGGAAGACAGGGGAGGGAAGCCATGAGGTACGGCTTCGCGATCGACCACCGCACCTGCATCGGCTGCCACGCCTGCACGGTCGCCTGCAAGACCGAGCACGACATCCCGGTCGGGCAGTTCCGCACGTGGGTCAAGTACGTCGACTCGGGCACGTTCCCCGACAGCACCCGCGACTTCGGCGTGATGCGCTGCAACCACTGCACCGACGCGCCGTGCATCGAGATCTGCCCGACGAACGCGCTGTTCAAGCGTGAGGACGGCATCGTCGACTTCGACTCCGACGTCTGCATCGGCTGCAAGGCATGCATGCAGGCGTGCCCGTACGACGCGATCTACATCGACAAGGACACCAACACCGCCGCCAAGTGCAACTTCTGCGCGCACCGCGTCGACAACGGGCTCGAGCCGGCCTGCGTGACGGTGTGTCCCACCGAGTCGATCTGGATCGGAGACCTCGACGACCCCGACAGCGGGATCAGTCGGCTGGTGGCCAGCAACGACACCCTGACCCGCGCCCCCGAGCAGCACACTGGGCCGAACGTCCACTATGTCGGCGCCGAGCTCAAGGTCCTCGACCCGCTGGGCGCCCCGGTGCGCGACACCTACCTGTGGGCTCAGCCCGACGACCTGCGTCTGCTGACGGCAGGCGACGTGCGCGACGCCGACCCCACGGCGGCGACCACGCTCAACACCGAGCACGCGCGCCCGTGGGGGTGGCGGGTGGCGACCTACCTGTGGACCAAGGGCGCGGGTGCCGGCGCGCTGCTCGTCGCCGCTGTCGGCTTGCTCCTCGGTCTCGGCCTCGACGGTCCGCTCGCGTGGGCGCCGGGCTTGGCGGTGGTCGGAACGGCGGCTACCGGCCTGCTGCTCGTCTGGGACCTCAAGCGACCCGAGCGGTTCCACTACCTGCTCACCAAGCCGAACTTCTCCTCCTGGGTCGTCAAGGGTGCCTACTGCCTGCTGGCGATCGCGCTCGTGTCCGGACTCCTGGTGCTGGCGCAGCTGCTTGGCGCGAGCGGTGGGACGGCCGCCACCGTGCTCGCGGTGCTCGGTATCCCCGCCGCCGTGCTGGCAGCGGGCTACACGGCCTTCCTTTTCGCGCAGGCCGAGGGCCGTGACCTCTGGCAGTCGCGCTGGCTGTTCTGGCACCTCATCACTCAGGCGACCGCCGCCGGAGCCGGCCTGCTCGGGCTCGCAATGCTGGTCAGCAGCCCTACCGACGGTCAGCTCACGCTGGTCGCCGCCGCTCTCGCGATCGGCACAGCGGCCTCCGTCGCGGTCGCGCTGGTCGAGCTCGGCGGTTCACACGACACTGCTGGCGCGGCGGTCGGTGCCTCGATCATGTGGCGGGGCAGGTATGCGGCGTACTTCTGGGGCGGCACCGTCGCTCTCGGTGTCGTTGTAGCGGCCCTGTCGGCGTACGGCTGGGTCAGCCTGACCAGCTGGCCGGTCGCTGTGGCCGGCCTGCTGGCGCAGGGGTCCGTGCTCAGCTACGAGTTTTGCTTCATCCGCGCGGGCCAGGAGGTGCCGCTGTCGTGACCGAGCCTGCCGAGCTCCCCGGCCACCGCGAGCGGGGCGGGCTGAGGAGCTTCCCGCCGCCGAGCGAGTGGGACAGCTTCGTCGCGTATGACGCCAAGGCCCACCCACGCAAGGTGAAGCGCGAGTTCATGCTGATCCCGACGACGTGCTTCAACTGCGAGTCGGCCTGCGGGCTGCTCGCCCACGTAGCGAAGGACGACCTCACGGTGACGAAGGTCGAGGGCAACCCGGCCCATCCGGGTTCACGCGGCCGAAACTGCGCCAAGGGTCCCGCGACCATCAACCAGCTCGACGACCCCGAGCGCATCCTGCACCCGATGCGCCGCGCGGGAGCGCGCGGCAGCGGCCAGTGGGAGCGGGTGAGCTGGGACGACGCACTCGACGACATCGCCTCCCGGATCCGCGCCGCGATCGTCGACGACCGGCGCGACGAGGTGATGTACCACGTCGGCCGCCCAGGGGAGGACGGCTTCGCCGAACGCTTCCTGCTCGCCTGGGGCGTCGACGGCCACAACTCACACACCAACATCTGCTCGTCGGGGGCACGCCTCGGCTACAGCCTGTGGGGCGGATACGACCGACCGTCCCCGGACCATGCGAACGCGAAGGCGATCGTGCTGCTGTCGTCGCACCTCGAGACCGGCCACTACTTCAACCCGCACGCCCAGCGGATCATGGAGGCGAAACAGTCCGGCGCGAAGCTGGTGGTCGTCGACCCCCGGATGTCGAACACCGCCTCCCACGCCGACCTCTGGATCGCACCGTGGCCGGGCAGCGAGGCGGCCATCCTGCTCGCGGTGGCGTCATACCTGCTGCGGACGCGCGCGATCGACGCGGACTATGTACGCCGCTGGGTCAACTGGGACGTCTACCTGGAGCGGCTGCATCCGGACGCCGAGCCGACGTTCGAGGTCTTCCTCGACCGGCTCGAGGCCGACTATGCGCCATACACGTTCGACTTCGCCGCGCACGAGTCGAGGGTGCCGGAGGCGAAGATCGCCGAGCTGGCCGAGATCGTCGCCCAAGCAGGCACAGCCCTGTCGGCGCACGTCTGGCGCTCGGCGGCGGCCGGCAACCTCGGAGGCTGGCAGGTGGCGCGCACCTTGTTCTTCCTCAACGTGCTCACCGGCAGCGTCGGCACCCGCGGCGGCACCAGCCCCAACGGGTGGGACAAGCTCATCGCCCACGGCTTCGACGTCCCCGCCGGGCACGAGTCGTGGAACGAGCTGCTCTGGCCCGCGGAGTACCCGCTGTCGACGAACGAGATGTCGATGCTGCTGCCGCACTTCCTCAACGAGGGGAGGGGGCGGCTGGACGTCTACTTCTCCCGCGTCTACAACCCGATCTGGACGAACCCCGACGGGTTCACCTGGATGGAGGCGCTCACCTCGACCGACCGCGTCGGCTGCCATGTGGCGCTCACCCCGACCTGGTCCGAGACCGCCACGTTCGCCGACTACGTGCTGCCGATGGGCCACTCGACCGAGCGGCACGACACCCACTCCTACGAGACGCACGCCGGGCGGTGGCTGGGCTTCCGCCAGCCCGTCCGGCGGGTGGCGTTCGAGAAGCTGGGTCGCGAGTTCACCGACACCCGCGACACCAACCCTGGTGAGGTGTGGGAGGAGAACGAGTTCTGGTTCGAGCTGTCCTGGCGCATCGACCCCGACGGCTCTCTCGGCATCCGGCGCTACTTCGAGTCGCCGTACCGTCCGGGCGAGAAGGTCACGGTCGACGAGTACTACCGCTGGGTGTTCGAGAACCGCGTGCCGGGGCTGCCGGAGAAGGCTGCTGCGGAGGGTCTCACACCGCTGCAGTACATGCGCAAGTACGGCGTCGTGCAGATCGCCGACGAGCTCTACCGCCAAGACGAACGCGGCCTCAGCGAGACCGAGCTCGAGGGGGCAGTGCCGGACGACCGCGGAGTGCTGCGCAAGCCGACCGACGACGACTCGACGCCACCGCTGGTGGGGGAGGCGGGTTCCGTAGGGGTGCGGCTCGACGACGGCTCGGTGGTCGCCGGCTGGCTCACGCCGTCCCGCAAGCTCGAGCTCTACTCAGACACGATGGTGACGTACGGGTGGCCGGAGCATGCGACCCCTGGCTACATCCGGTCGCACGTGGCCGCGGACGAGATCGACGAATCCGCCGGCGAGATGGTGCTCATCCCGACGTTCCGGCTGCCCACGCTGATCCACACCCGCTCCGGCAACGCGAAGTACCTCAACGAGCTCGGCAACACCCACCCGGTGTGGATGCACGCCGACGACGCGGTGGCGAAGGGGCTGCGCACCGGCGACCTCGTGCGCATCACGACCGCGATCGGCCACTTCGTCGCACGGATCTGGGCGACCCAGGCGATCCGCCCCGGTGTCATCGCCCTCAGCCACCACATGGGCAGATGGCGACTCCATGACAACGACGGCAGCCGCTGGGTGACAGGCAAGGTCGACATCTCACAGCCACGCGACCACGTGTGGAGGCTCCGGTACGTCGAGCCGCCAGGACCGTTCGACAGCGCCGACCCCGACTCGAGGCGCATCACGTGGGACGACCCCGGCGTACATCAGAACCTGGCGTTCGCGGTGCAGCCGGACCCATGGTCGGGGATGCACTGTTGGCTGCAGAGGGTCACTGTGACAGTGGCCCTGTCGAGCGACCGGTACGGCGACGTCGAGGTGGATACCGCCAAAGCGCGAGCCGTCTACCTGGAGTGGCTGGCCAAGGCGAGACCCGGGCCCGGATCCGACGGCAACAGGAGGCCGGAGTTCCTGATGCGGCCGGTCAAACCGAAACGCAAGGCGTTCCGCGCCGAGTAACGCGTTCCGCGTATGCTCCCCCCATGCCAGGACCAGGATTCTCATGTCATGGCCGGTGGCGGTTACTCACCCTGTTGCCGCTGACACTGCTCCCACTCGGCTGCGGCGCGGGGTCTGGGGGAGGAGAAGGCGAAGAGATCACCCTCTACACCTGTGTCAGCGACGAGACGATCCAGCCGATCATCTCTGGGTTCGAGTCCGACAACGACGGCAGCGAGGTCAAGCTGTTCCGCGCCCCCACCGGGGACCTCAACGCGCGGGTCGCGGGTGACGTGCGGTCCGGGGGTCTGAAGGCCGACGTCATCTGGGGGTGCGACCCGCTCACCATGCAGGGGTACGTCGACCAGGACCTCGTCGGGGGGTGGAGCCCGGAGGGCGCCGCCGACATCCCTGAGCAGTTCCGCACCGACGACTATGTGGGCGTCGCTGTCCTCTACATGGTGGCCGTCTACCAAGACGGTGCACCCGCGCCGAGCAGCTGGTCGGACCTTGCCGGGACCGACTACGACTCGGTCGCCGTCTCCGACCCCAACGTGGCAGCGTCGGCCCTCGGGGCACTCGGCTACTTCAGTCAGGAGCCCGACTACGGGCTCGACTTCTACTCGACCCTGGAGGAGCAGGGCGCCCAGCAGGTCGGCACTCCTGACGAGGTGACGGCGGGGGTGGCGCAGGGTGCCTACGACGCCGGCATCACGATCGCCAACTCCGCCTACCTGGCGAAGGACTCCGGCTCGCCGATCGACATCGTGTGGCCCGAACCGGGGGCGATCGCGATCTATGGCCCGATCGCGCTCGCCACGGACAGCGCGGACTCTACCCTGGCCAAGGACTTCATCTCCTACGTCGTCAGCGAGGCCGGCCAACAGGTCGTCGCGGAGGCGGGCTCCTATCCCACGCTGCCCGGCGTGGAAGGCCCGGAGATCCCTGCCGACGCCCCGGTCGTCTACCCCGACTGGCCCAAGATCGACGCCACCAAGGACTCGCTGCTGAGTGACTACCAGCAGATCTTCGGCGGCTGAGCGATGCAGGCGAGATCCACGGATCTCGGGCGGCGGGCAGCGGTGCTGGCGGTTGGCACCGTCATCTTCCTCCTGGTGGTGCTGCCGGTCTTTCGGCTCGGGTACGTCGTGTGGACCGAGGGCTCCACACAGCTCGACGAGGTCCTCGGCCGGCCCGGTCTCGGCGAGGCCGTTCTCAACACCGTGCTGCTCGCGGTCGCCGTCACCGTGACCGCCGTACCGCTAGGCACCCTGGTGGCGCTGGGTCTGCGGCGAGCCGACGTACCGGGTCGTGGGTGGTGGAGGTTCGCGATGCTGCTTCCGGTCCTCGTGCCTCAGTTCGTGCTCGGCTACAGCTGGACTCAGGCCTACGGTCGCGCCGGGTTCACCGACACCATCCTGGGGCTGGTGTGGCCCTCGGTCCTCGGCCCGTGGGGTGTGTGGGCGGTGCTGGTGGTGAACACGGTGCCGCTGACCTACCTGTTCGTGGCGGTCGGCCTCGCCACCCGGGCCGAGCCCAACCTCGAACGGGCGGCGCGGGCGTCCGGGGGGGACCCCGCATCCGTGCTGCGCCACGTGACGTTGCCGCTGCTGCGCCCCTCGATCGCCGCGGCTTCCGTGCTGTCGTTCGTGCTGACCATGGAGAGCTTCGCGATACCGCAGGTGATGGGAACCCCTGCGGGTTTCACGACGGTGACCACGACCATCTATCGCGATCTCTCACTCGGCAGCGACCCGCTCTCGTTCGTCGAGGCGCTGACCTTGGCCCTCCTGCTTGTCGCCCTTACCGTCCTCGTGGTGATCCCCGCGGATCTGTGGCTCGGACCGCGCCTTCGCGTCACCCGGGTCGCGAACCCGGAGGGCGCGCCGATCGTGACCCCTCGGGGAGCCGCCGGTCGCTGGATCGCCGCCGGGCTCGGCGGATACCTTCTGCTCGGCGTGGTGCTGCCGCTCATCGCGCTGGTCACGGCGGCGATCACGCCGGCCGTCGGGGTGAGCCCGAGTCCGGGCAACTGGACGCTCGACAACTTCCGGTTCGTCGTCAACGCGCGCAACGCGGAGGCGCTGGGACGAAGCGCCCTGCTGGCCTTCGCGGCGGCGGGGCTGCTCACGGTCCTCGGTGGTGCCGTGGCGGTGCTGGAGCGGCGCCGCGCCGGGCGGGTGATGGCCAGTCTGGTCACGGTCACGCTGGTGCTCCCCGGGTCCACCCTCGCCGTCGCCCTGCTCATCACCTACGGCCGCTGGATCGGCGGCACCCTCACACTGATCCTGCTGGCCTACCTCGCCAAGCTGTGGGCGTTCGCGCACCGGCCCATCTCCGGGGCGCTGGACCGCCTGGCGGCCGGCGAGATGCAGGCGGCCAGGGCCAGCGGGGCCAAGGCGCTGACCGCCGTACGCACAGTCGCACTGCGGCCGCTGGCTCCGGCCCTCCTCGGAGCCTGGCTGATCTGCTTCGTGACCGCCCTGCACGAGGTGACCATGTCGAGCCTGCTCTACGGCCCGGACAGCGACACGCTCGCCGTGGTCGTCCTCAACAGCAAGGAGCTCGGCCGCATCGGGGCGACCGCCGCCCTGTCGGTCTTGTTGACCCTGGTCATGCTCCTGCCGGCGTTACCGTTGTGGGTGTTGATCCGGCGGCTGCAATCTCCACGCCACCCCCGCGCCGGTGGCGCCCGGAGTCTCGCGCATGCCCGCTGACGAGCCAGCCCAGCACGTGCTCGACGTGCGCGACCTGACCGTCGCCTACGGCGGGGTGGCCGCGGTTGATCACGTGTGCCTGCACGTACGGCGAGGGGAAGTGCTGGCACTGCTCGGACCCTCCGGCTCAGGCAAGTCGACCTTGCTCAGTGCTGTCGCCGGATTCCGGCCTCCGACGACGGGCGAGGTCTGGCTGCAGGGCCGCCGAGTGGCCGACCCGGGGCGGGCCGAGCCGCCCGAGCGCCGCGACGTCGCAGTCGTCTTCCAGAGCTATGCCCTCTGGCCCCACCTCAGCGCGCTGGACACCGTGGCCTACCCGATCAGGCGCCGGGGCGCGCGACGGCGCCCCGCCCGCGAGGAGGCGCTGGAGATCCTGGACCGCCTTCGGATCGCCCACCTCGCCGACCGGCGTCCGGCCGAGCTGTCAGGCGGTGAGCAGCAGCGGGTCGGTCTGGCCCGGGCGCTGGCACGCCAGGCGTCCCTCTACCTGTTCGACGAGCCGACGGCGCATCTGGACACCCACGTCCGCGGCGTCTTCCTCGACGAGCTTGTCGTCCGGCGTGAGGCGAGCGGTGCGGGGGGACTGTACGCGACCCACGACGCCGAGGAGGCGCTCGGACTCGCCGACCGGGTCGCGCTGCTCAACGCCGGCCGGCTCGTCCAGCTGGGAACCCCGGAGCAGGTCTACGCCGAGCCCGTCGACATCTGGGCGGCCGGGCTGACCGGCCCGGCCAGCGTCGTGCGGGCGGCCGTCGTGGCAGCCCACGGCGGCCGCTGCTCGGTCGTCGTACAAGGACACCGGGTCACCGTCGAGGGCACTGCCGCGACGCCGGGGCGTGACACGGTACCCCTGCTGGTGCGGCCCGGATGGGCTCGTCTCGGTGGGGAGTTGACGGGGCGGCTGCGCGCAGCCCGGTTCCGCGGTCCGCACTCGGACCACCTCGTCGAGACCTCGATGGGTGAGGTGCTGATCCGCGAACCCGGTCCGCCCCGGCACGCCGTCGGAGACGACGTGCCGTGGACGCTGTCGCGCATCTGGCCGCTCCAGGAGACAGCGGCGCCCGGAGGTGTGGCGGGCCCTTTCCTCAGCCGAGCACAGTCGCGGGGCCGGAGTGATAGCCGGCCTCGTTGACGATGGCGAGGTGATGGTCGGTGTAGTGGCGCAGGGCGCGGCGTTGCTGGTCGCTCAACCTGTCGCACACCCACTCCCAGTGCAGCGACACCCAGTCCCCGACCTCCAGCTCCGAGGCCAGGCCGATCCCGTCTATCGAACGGACGACGGTCTCCACCTCGGGGGGGCCGTAGCCGAGGTAGTGGCCGTCCCAGGTCAACGGTGTGGACTCGACGACGACTTGGTCACCTTGAAGGCTGAGCACCCGTCCCCACCGGATCCGGCAGCGGTCGAGCACGGTGAGGGCTTGGGCTGCCCGGCGACTGTCACCCAGCAGTCCGGTCCATGGATAGATGCAGAAGACCGCAAAACTGTGGTGCGGGACGCCGCCTGCGAGCACCCCTTCGGTGAGGCTGGAGAAGCGCGGTCCTGAGGTGAAGCGGAACCGGTCCTCCATGGAGTTCCCGATGGCGGGTACGCCGATCTGGTCCAGCCGAGGACTGCCGACCCAGTAGGCCTCGACCACGCGTCGGTCCAACGGGTCGGCGAGCCCCGTGCTGTGCGCGATGAGCTCGAGATAGGGCCAGGCACCGGCGAACTCCTTCGCCATCGCTCGCAGGCCGCCGTCGTCAGCTCCGTTGACGCCTTGCTCGAAGAAGGCGACGTTGTCAGCAGGCCCGCAGTAGCCGTGGTGGTTCGGGGGGAACGCGTAACGGGCGAACAGCACCGGCCCCGGCACCCGTGCAGGTGGAGGCCTGCCGCCCGCTGCCGGAACGCTGTCGCCGCGGACGGCTGCCTCGAGGGTGGGCTCACGCATGCGGCACTGGAGGCTGAACATCGAGGTTGGCGCTGTCGGGGTCGGCGTCGCGCGGCCGTCCCATCATCTCCAAGCCGGCCATGGCCTCCTCGGCACCGGCTGCGTCGACCCGCTCCACAGCAAAACCCATGTGGATGAGGATCCAGTCACCGGCGGAGAGATTCTGCTCGTCGAGATCCAACATGCCGATGTTGACCCGGCGCGCAGCACCGGCGACGTCGACAAGGGCGAGCTGGTCGCCGTACCCCTCGACCATCTCTACGACCTGTCCGGGAATTCCAAGACACATCTGACTACTCCGTTCTTCGAGGGGCGGGGTTGGTGGCGAGGCTGCCACAAAGCCGGTCGACGAGCAAGGAACGCACGGCTTGGGCTGCCTGCGGGACAGCGGCCATCATCGCCGCGGTGAGCCCGATCCCCTCGCCGACCTGCAGCGGCTGGGCGCCGACAACATAGGTCGGCGGCATCTCGCCCCCGAGGGCTGACAGGTTCGAGAGTACGGCGACGGGGCCCATGCCATGCGCGTCGAGCTCTCCTCCGCCGCCCAGGTCGTCGGGGCCGACCTCGAGCACCACAACCTCGCCGGGGTCACCGTGTCCCGGCAACGCGTCGATGAGCACGAGGGCTGCGTAGCCGTCGAGCAGGTCGTAGGCAAGGTGCATGCCGCGGATGCCGTAGTCCACGAGCCTGACGTCGTCGGGCAACGCAGGCTCCTCGGACGACGACAGGTGGCGGACCACCTCGGGTCCGAACCCGTCGTCGCTGAAGAAGATGTTGCCGATGCCAGCGACAAGGATCGTCGCAGTCACCTCACATTTTCCGCATGCGCGAATATCGACGGATATCCGGTATCGAGCGAACCAGAACCGCCAAGCTGACAAGGACGAAGACAGCCACAAGAATGAGTGCGATATATCCGACGACGCTCATGCGATCTCCTTAGGTGAGGGGTTGAATCCAGCACCCCAAGGTGAGAATACTCGTGATCGCCCTCAGGCACCCGAATCCTCGCCGCGTGGCGTGCCCTCAACATGAGCCGGACCGGTCATGTCGGGATCCATGTCGGTGTCGGTCGACTCGCTGGCCGGCTGCTCGTCGGCAGGGGAGGCAACCGCTCCTCGCTCGGTGTCTTCGGGGGCGGTGGCCTTCATCTCGTCGTCCTCCACGAGACCGGTGGCGCCAGCTGTCTTGGCGCCGTCCTTCTCGGACTTCTCCGGCCCGTCTACATCTGCCGTCTCCCGCCGACCGTCATACGGTGGAAGGGTGCTGCCCTCGGTGTCGGGGTCGTTCGGGTCGTTGCCGGAGGTGATTTCAGGGTTCATGCTCATGAGGTACTCCTCTATCGACGGGACTCGGGCTCGTGTCTAACCGCTGCCGGACGG
The DNA here is from genome assembly GCA_013821195.1 of Propionibacteriales bacterium. Taxonomy (GTDB): domain Bacteria; phylum Actinomycetota; class Actinomycetes; order Propionibacteriales; family Nocardioidaceae; genus JACDHG01. The sequence continues at coordinate 1,346 of JACDHG010000039.1, read as the reverse complement.
CATGTCCGGTGACTCAGGATGATCGGATCCTTGCGGATCCACCGACGTGTCGGATTCTTCGTCTGAGGTGCCGGTCGGTCGGTCGACCGGTCCACCCCCGGGTTCATCCGATCCGGTGTCACGTGAGCCCTCCGGCCCTCGCTCTTCCTGTGGCTCCTCCTCGAGGTGTTCTGCGGGTGTGTCGCTCATGATGCCTCCTTCTTGGGCGCTGGTCACATCGCGCGCATTTTGAGATATCTACGGATGTCGGGGATGGAACGCACCCCGAGTAAGACGGCGCCAAGCGTCGCCGTTGTCAGCAGTAATGTGGTCAACTTTCCGAGCGTGTTCATGATCTGTTCTCCTCTCGCTGGTCCGGTGTGTCTTCGGTGGGTAGTGGCTCGAGCTCATCGGGAGCGAAATAGAGATACCTGCCGTACCAGTCATGCATCTCGGCTGCGGGATCGTCGACGAGAACCACAGCCACATGGACGTTGCCGTCGACATCTGACAGCACGGCCGCCACTCGGGCAACCTGGTCGCGGAAGAACAGGTCCTGGGCATCGGCGCGGCGAGAGGGGTGCACACGCACGAGGCTGCCCTTGCTCACGCTCACACCGGCGATCACGACCGCATCGACGTCTGGCTGCACGCTCGCGTCGGCCGCCGGGTCCCACCAGGGCACGTCACCGGTCTCGAAGGTCGGTGGGTCGGCGTTGCGGATGTCGGGGGACCACTCGGGGACCACTTCCGGCGACTCATCGGGGAACATGTCGGGGAAGGTCTCGGGAGGCAAGGCGCCTGCTGCTGACAGCGCGGCGGCCTCGGCATGCGGGTCCCGCAGGATCCCGTGCAGCTGTTGCATGCTCTGCGGCGACATCTCGTCGCAGCGGTCGATGATCTCCTTGGCGCGTGGGTCGGTCGCCCTGGCCTCCGCCTTCTCCTCGTCGGTCATGGTCATCACGCGCAAGGTGAGGATCTCGTCGATCTCGGTGGAGTCGAACAGTGCCCCGGCGCTCTCGGCAGCGACCTCGGGGTAGTCGTAGAGGATGATCGGCGAGGCGAGTACGACGTCGGTGTCACCCGGCGTTCCGGCGAGGACCGGCCAGCAACGGCGCTGTTGGCACGTCGCGACGGCGTCCTCGGCACCGTCGGGAGGCTCGAGCAACGAGACGAACTCTGTGTGGTGTGCCTCGATCAACAGGTGGGCGCCGATGAACGAGACCCGGATCGCGTCGTCCTTGTCGGCGGCGGGCTCTGCATGCCGGTTCTCCACGGAGGCGGTCAACCGGAGGTAGCTGCCGATGGTTGTCGCCTCCAACCGGATCTCGGCCCGCAGTGGCCAGCGGCGGCGTACGATCCGGCCG
>JACDHG010000148.1 GCA_013821195.1 Propionibacteriales bacterium | reverse complement strand
GACAGTCCGACGTACGAGGCGGCGCGCGAGATCGCCGACGCCATCCTCGCGGCGTTCCTGGCCGGTGACGAGTCGCACGAGGAGTCCGACGTCGAGCCTGCGGAGGACAACGAGCGCACCCCGGTCGATGAGGTGCACGTCGTCTTCACCCGGTTCCGCTCGATGCTCGTCCAGGAGCCGGACGTCATCCGCCTGCTGCCGCTCGAGGTCGTCGAGGGTGTAGCCGATGACGACGACCAACTGCCGCAGGACGGCGACATCCTGCCGCTGTACGAGTTCGAGCCATCAGCGGCTGAGGTGCTGGATGCGCTGCTGCCCCGTTACGTCACTAGCCGGATCTTCGCCGCGTTGCTGCAGGCCGCCGCCTCAGAGCTGGCCGCCCGGCAGCGGGCAATGAAGTCGGCCACCGACAACGCCGAGGACCTCATCCAGAAGTACACCCGTATCGCCAACCAGGCCCGCCAGGCCGGGATCACCCAGGAGATCAGTGAGATCGTCGGTGGTGCCAACGCACTGGCCGACGCAAACGCAGGGAGCGAGTGACCACCATGACCGCCACGCTGAACGACGACCAAGCCACCACCGGCGACGAGTCCACCGGTGCCGTCGGGCGTATCGCCCGGGTCATCGGGCCTGTCGTCGACGTCGAGTTCTCCGTCGACGAGATGCCGGAGATCTACAACGCGCTCACCTTGGATGTGACCCTGGGCGACACCACTCGCACGCTGACGTTCGAGGTGGAGCAGCACATCGGTGACGGCATGGTGCGGGCGGTGTCGATGCAGCCCACCGACGGGGTGGTGCGTGGTGTCAAGGTCACCGACACCGGCAAGTCCATCACCGTGCCCGTCGGGGACGTGACCAAGGGCCACGTCTTCAACACGATCGGCGACTGTCTGAACCTGGAGGAGGGCGAGACCCTCGACGTCGAAGAGCGCTGGTCGATCCACCGCAAGGCTCCCGCGTTCGACCAGCTCGAGTCCAAGACCGAGATGTTCCACACCGGCATCAAGGTGATCGACCTGCTCACCCCCTACGTGCTGGGTGGCAAGATCGGCCTGTTCGGCGGTGCCGGCGTCGGCAAGACCGTGCTGATCCAGGAGATGATCGCTCGGGTCGCTCGCGACCACGAGGGCGTGTCGGTCTTCGCCGGCGTCGGGGAGCGCACCCGCGAGGGCAACGACCTGATCACCGAGATGACCGAGTCGGAGGTCATCGGGCAGACCGCGCTGGTCTTCGGCCAGATGGACGAGCCGCCCGGTGCCCGGCTGCGGGTCGCGCTGTCGGCGCTGACGATGGCGGAGTATTTCCGCGACGTGCAGAACCAGGACGTGCTGTTGTTCATCGACAACATCTTCCGCTTCACCCAGGCTGGCCAGGAGGTGTCCACGCTGCTCGGCCGGATGCCCTCGGCGGTGGGCTACCAGCCGACGTTGGCCGACGAGATGGGGACCCTGCAGGAGCGGATCACCTCGACCCGCGGGCACTCGATCACCTCGATGCAGGCGATCTATGTGCCGGCCGACGACTACACCGACCCGGCCCCGGCGACCACGTTCGCCCACCTGGACGCCACCACCGAGCTGTCCCGTGAGATCGCCTCGCTCGGTATCTACCCCGCCGTGGACCCGCTGACGTCGACGTCGCGGATCCTCGACCCGCGTTACATCTCGCGGGAGCACTACGACACCGCAACCCGGGTCAAGGGGATCCTGCAGCGCAACAAGGAACTGCAGGACATCATCGCGATCCTCGGTGTGGACGAGTTGTCCGAGGAGGACAAGGTCGTGGTCTCCCGGGCCCGCCGGATCCAGCGGTTCCTGTCGCAGAACACCTATGTGGCAAAGCAGTTCACCGGGCTGGAGGGCTCGACGGTTCCGCTGGAGGACACCATCGAAGCGTTCAGCAAGATCTCTGACGGGGACTACGACCACGTCGCCGAGCAGGCCTTCTTCATGTGTGGTGGTTTGGACGACGTCGAAGCCAAGTGGTCCGAGCTGCAGAAGGAGGGCTGATGTCCGACGCCCTGCTGCATGTCGAGCTGGTCGCAGCCGACCGGGTCGTCTGGTCGGGTGAGGCGACGATGGTGATCGCCCGCACCAGCGAGGGCGACCTCGGCGTGCTGCCCGGTCACGAATCCATGCTGGCCGTCCTCGTCGAAGGAGTCGTCGAGGTGCGTGCTGATGGCGGCGAGGTGTGGGTCGCAGCCGTGGACGCAGGCTTCCTGTCGGTGGCCGACGACCGCGTCTCGATCCTGTCCGAGCAGGCCGAGATGTCGCACGAGATCGACCTCGAGCGGGCCCGCCACGACCTTGAACGCGCGCAGAGCGAGGGCGAGGACGACGACGAGGCCCTGGAGGCCGTCCGGCGTGCAGAGGCTCGCGTCCGCGCCGTCGAGAGAGCTGGCTGACGGCTCCGTCTGGGGCTGCAGTCGGGGCGAGACCATGCCGTGGTGGCAACTCGTCCTCGACGTGTTGGGCGCGTTGCTGCTGCTGGCAGCGCTGGTCTTCTTGGGTCTCATCGTCCGGCGCCGGTGGCTCACCAAGGGTGAACCCACCTTCGACATGAGCGTGCGCACCGATCCTGCGCAGGGCAGCCGTGGCTGGACGCTCGGCTGGGGCCGATATCGCGGTGACCGGTTGGAATGGTTCCGCGCGTTCACGCTGTCATTGCGTCCCAAGCGGGTGTTCGACCGGCGAGCTATGCAGTTGGGCGGTCGCCGGGAACCGCACGGCGCCGAGGCGTTCGCGCTGTTTGCAGGGCACCTGGTCGTGGACACCTGCACCCTTGACCGGGAGGTCGAGGTGGCGCTGAGCCCGGAGTCCTTCACCGGGCTGCTGGCGTGGCTCGAGGCCGCGCCACCAGACCCGCACCTCGGCGGCTGATCGCTTCGGCCCGCCGGATGCGTCGGAAGATCGTGCGGTGGCCGGGTCAGTCGCCTCGTTCGCCGCCGGGCTTCCACAACACGTCGCCCACGTGGCGATTCGCGTGCCGTGCCAGGATGAACAACAGGTCGCTGGCTCGGTTCAGATAGCGCACGGCGGCCGGATTCATCGAGTCTGCATGCACCTGCATCGCCGCCCAGGTCGAACGCTCTGAGCGGCGCATCGCGGTCGTTGCCACGTGCAGCAATGCGGAGCCCGCTGTTCCACCCGGCAGGACGAACGAGCGCAACGGCTCCACGGTCTCGTTGTAATGGTCACACCACTCCTCGAGCCGCTGCACCTCCTCCTCACGGACGCGCAGCGGCGGAAACTCGGGATTCTCGACGACCGGAGTCGCGAGGTCCGCACCCAGATCGAACAGGTCGTTCTGCATCCTGCCCAGCACCGTCTGTACGTCGTCGTCGAGACCGCCGAGGACGACGGCGACGCCGAGGTGAGCGTTCGCCTCGTTGACGTCACCGTAGGCCGCGACCCGTAGGTCGGTCTTGGCGACCTCGGACATGTCACCGAGCCGGGTGTTGCCGCCGTCGCCGGTGCGCGTGTAGATCCGGGTGAGGTTGACCATGTGCCGACGGTACGTCGTGACCGTGCCGTCGACAGCAGCGGCCCGGACCCGATCACCCCTGGATCAGCGGCGCCGGTCCCGATCGGCGGAGACGAGCCGCAGTGCGGTGTCCACATCGTCCGGCCACACCAACACCTGTCGACGTGAACCCTGGGGGCGGGAGGTGGCGCGAACCCCCTCTTGGCTGAGCAGCCGGCGTACCCGCTCAGCCTCCCCGTCACTGGCTGACAGCACGCCAATGAGCAGCCCATGTTCCGGGTCTGCGACCCGAGACGACCCGCGCCGAGACTGCGCCTGCATCGACCAGCGCAACACCAGCCCCAAGAGACCGACGACCACTGCGGAGACGAGCGGTATATAGACGTAGTCGATCCCCGACGAACCCACTAGGGGGACTCCCGCGAGTGACACTCCACCAGTGTGCCTGTTCTCCAGCCGGGGTGCGCGGCGGGCGAGCTGCCTGGCTACGCTGCCGCCTCCGGCCCGGTTACGGGGATCGAGAGTTGTTCGGAGGAGGACCGGTCATGGCCGGAACGCTGTGTGTGGTGGGTGCGGGACTGATGGGCTCGGGCATTGCCCAGGTGGCCGCCGTAGCCGGGTGGCAGGTGTGGCTGCGCGACGTGGATGACACGGCCACCAGCCGAGGCCGCGCCGGGATCGCACATTCCCTCGACCGGTTGGTTGCCAAGGACCGCGTGACCGAGGAGGCCCGCGACGCTGCCCTCGAACGGATCACCACCACGACCGACCTGGATGCCGCCGCCGACGCCGACATCGTCGTCGAGGCTGTCTACGAGCGCATCGAGGTCAAGCACGACGTCTTCCGCGCACTGGACCAGATCTGTGCCGATACCGCCGTGCTGGCAACCAACACCTCGGCGATACCGGTGACGTCCATCGCCGCAGTCACCAGCCGGCCCGAGCAGGTCGTGGGCACGCACTTCTTCTCGCCGGTGCCGATGATGGCGCTGTGCGAGCTCGTACGAGGCTTCAAGACCAGCGATCAGACTGTGGCCACGGCGCGAGCTTTCGCCGAGGAGACCGGCAAGACCTGCATCGTCGTCGAGCGTGACGTCGCCGGCTTCGTCACCACTCGACTGGTGAGCGCCCTGGTGATGGAGGCGATCGCCCTGTACGAGGCTGGGGTGGCCACCGCCGAGGACATCGACTTGGCCTGCCGCCTCGGCTTCGGTCATCCGATGGGCCCACTGGCTACCACCGACCTGACCGGCGTGGACATCCTCCGGCACGCCACCATGAACATCTACGGCGAGACCGGCGACGGCAAGTTCTACCCGCCCGAGCTGCTGTCCAGAATGGTTGAAGCCGGCGACCTGGGGCGCAAGAGCGGCCGCGGGTTCTTCGACTACTCGGACTGATTGCCTCGTCCGTTCGGATGGTTCACCCCGCCCCGGGGGCCGACCGAAACGAAGTGGAGACAGCACCCGCGTGTCGGGCGCACCTTGTTGACCAGCAGCGGCAACCTTTTGCCGGGCCGGTGCGTCTGTCCATACGAGGGAGAAGGGGGAGTTGTGGATTACGAGATGACTGTCGTACGGCTGGAGCGCTTGGACGGCGTCTCGGTGGCGCACGCACGCAGAGCGTTGTTTGACGCTATCGACCGGTCAGAGACGGACGTGCAGCTTGATCTGGCGGCAGTGGAGTGGGTGGACCGATTGGGCCTGGCGCTGCTGGCGGCTGCCCACGAGCGCGCCCATCGGCGCGGCCACCATCTGGTGGTGCAACGCGCACATCCGCGGTTGCGCCGAATCCTGGCGGTCACCCGATTGACCCGAGTACTGCACCTGCAGCCGGCCTGACTGGCTGACCGGTTGGAGTCGACGCCGCGCCAGCACTGGGCGGGTGCGCCTCGACCTCCGCCGCGCTGGTTACAGTTCCGATCGTGGCTGAAGCGCCCCGGATCCGGCTCCCCGAGTCCAGCACGTCCCCGTGGCGAGCGCTGCAAATGCGGGTGCTGTTTGGGATGGGCCTGCTCGGGCTGGTGGTGCTGGTCGTCTATCTCGACCGCGATGGCTACCGCGACGCCTACGGCGGTGACGGTGGAGAGCTGAGCCTGCTCGACTGCGTGTACTACGCGACGGTCACGATGACCACCACCGGCTACGGCGATATCACGCCGGTCACCGCGAGCGCCCGGTTGTTCAATGCCGTCGCCATCACACCCTTGCGCGTCGCGTTCCTGATCGTGCTGGTCGGCACCACCCTGGAGGTGCTGGCCAGCCAAGGCCGTGAGCAGTTTCGTGCCCGACGCTGGAGGAGATTCATGAAGGAGCACGTCGTCGTGATCGGCTACGGCACAAAAGGCCGTGCCTCGGTGCACACGCTGCTGGCCAAGGGCTATGACGCTGAACGGATCGTGGTGATCGATACCGCCTCGGAGGCGGTGGCGCAGGCTCAAGAGGACAAGATCGCCTGCGTCGTGGGCGACGGCACCCGCCGGGAGGTGCTCGCACGCGCCGAGGTGGCACAAGCCAAGCAGGTGCTGATCACTGCCAATCGCGACGACGCTGCCGTGTTGATGACCTTGACCGCGCGGCAGCTCAACCCGGAAGCATTTGTGACGGTGGCGGTGCGCGAACAGGACAACGTCCCGCTGGTCTATCAAAGTGGCGCCGACGCCGTCATCACCTCGTCGGAGTCGGTGGGTCGGCTGCTCGGCCTGTCCGCGGTCAGCCCGGCGCTCGGCCAGGTCCTCGAGGACCTGTTGACCTACGGTGAAGGGCTCGAGGTCACCGAGCGGGAGGTGCAGCCCTCGGAGACCGGGAAACCGCCACAGTCGTGCGGCGACCAGGTGATCGCAGTCGTGCGGAACAACCACGTGCATCGGTTCTTCGACCCGACAGTCTCCCAGCTCGAGCGCGGCGACCGGCTCGTCGTCGTTCGCTCTGCCGAGGAGCTTCC
>JACDHG010000147.1 GCA_013821195.1 Propionibacteriales bacterium | reverse complement strand
GGCAGCAGGAAGTGCAGTACCAGCCACACCAACGAGACGGTGGCGAGCATCGAGTCGAGCCGGTCCATGATCCCGCCATGGCCGGGCAGGATGTCGCTCATGTCCTTGATGCCGAGGTCGCGCTTGATCATCGACTCGGTCAGGTCACCCAGGGTGGCGGCGACGGCCGTGATGAGGCCGAGCAGGATGCCGATCCACCAGGCCCCGTCCAGCAACACGATGATGCAGAGGACCCCGGCAGCCATGCTCGACAGCACCGACCCCGCAAAGCCTTCCCAGGACTTCCTCGGGCTGATCGCCGGTGACATCGGGTGCTTGCCGAAGACGACGCCGAACGCGTAGCCGCCGGTGTCGGAGGCGACGGTCACCGCGACGAAGGTCAGGACCCGGTCGATGCCGTCGCCAGGGGCGAGCAGCAGCGCGACGAAGGAGGCCAGAAACGGCAGGTAGACGAGACAGAAGATCGTGCTCGTGACGTCTCGGACGAACCCGGCGTGTCCGCGAGACATCCGCCACAGGATGGACGACAACACCGTCCCCGCGAGGATCACGATCAAGACGTCGGGGCCGCCGTAGTACGCACCACCGATCATCGCGACCGACCCCGCCGCCATCGGGATCGCTGGCATCCGGGTGCCGTGCTGGGCGAGTGCCCTGGTCATCTCCCACAGCGCCACCAAGATCGCGGTCACCACCACGATCAGGAAGAGGTCCTTGACGAATGCCAAGGACACCACGATGACGGCGATGAGGGCCACCGCGACAGCGATAGCAGCAGGCAGGTCTCGGCCTGCTCTGCTCGTCTTGATCACCGGCGAAGTGGGGTCGTTTGTCATTGGTGACGCTCAGATGTCGAGCAGCTCGGTCTCCTTGTGCTTGAGCACGTCGTCGACCTCGTCCACATGCTTCTTGGTCATGGCGTCGAGCCGCTTCTCCGCCCCGGACACCTCGTCCTCGCTCACATTGCCGTCCTTGAGCTCCTTGTCCATGCTCTGCTTGGCCGACCGGCGGATGTTGCGCATCGAGACCTTGGCGTCCTCGGCTTTGCCTCTCGCGAGCTTGATGTACTCCTTGCGGCGCTCCTCGGTCAGCTCAGGCATCACGACGCGGAGCAGGTCACCGTTGTTCGTCGGGTTGACGCCGAGATCAGAGTCGCGAATCGCCTTCTCGATGGCGGCGAGTGCCTGCCGGTCATAGGCGTGGATCGTGACGACACGAGGCTCGGGGGTGTGGAACGACGCGAGCTGCTGGATCGGCGTAGGGCTGCCGTAGTAGTCCGCGGTCAGCTTCGCGAACATGGCGGGATGTGCCCGCCCGGTCCGGATCGACGCGAAGTCATCCTTGGCGACCTCGACGGCCTTGCGCATCTTCTGGTCGGCTTCGCTCAGGCTTGCCTTGATCACGCCGTGTCCTCCTGCTCGTCTCGTCAGCTCGGTCATCCGACGCCGACATACGTCCCGATCTTCTCACCCCGCACCACCCGCGCGATGGCATCCTGGTCCTGCATCCCGAAGACGACCATCGGAAGCTTGTTCTCCATGCACAGGGCGAATGCGGTCGCGTCGGCGACCTTGAGCCCCCGCTGCAGGGCCTCCTGGTAAGTGATCGAGTCGAGCTTCGTCGCGGTCGGGTCGAGACGCGGATCGGCCGTGTAGACGCCGTCCACGCCGTTCTTGCCCATCAGCACAACCTCGCACCTGGTCTCCAGCGCACGCTGGGCGGCGACCGTGTCGGTGGAGAAGAACGGCAGCCCAGCCCCGGCGCCGAAGATGACCACGCGGCCCTTCTCGAGGTGTCGGATCGCACGCCGTGGGATGTAGGGCTCGGCGACCTGCCCCATCGTGATGGCGGTCTGTACCCGGGTCTCGATCCCCAGCTTCTCGAGGAAGTCCTGCAGGGCAAGGCAGTTCATGACAATGCCGAGCATGCCCATGTAGTCGGCGCGGGCCCGGTCCATCCCGCGCTGCTGGAGCTCGGCACCGCGGAAGAAGTTCCCTCCGCCCAAGACAATCGCGATCTGCACCTCGGAGCGGACCACGTCGGCAATCTGGTCTGCGATGCCGTGGACGACGTCAGGGTCCACGCCCACCCGGCCACCGCCGAGGACCTCACCCGACAGCTTGAGCAGCACCCGGTGGTACGCCGACGGGGCCACGTCGCTCCCTGTCTTGTCCAGCTCCACGATCTCGAGGCCCTTCGGTCGGTGATGTCAGTGCGCGCTACCTGCCGGTCAGATCGCCTAGCTCTGGCCGACCTCGAACCGCGCGAAGCGTCGCACGGTCACCCCTGACTCGTCGAGCAGTGCCTTCACGGTCCGCTTGGAGTCCTGCACCGACGACTGCTCCAGCAGGACGACGTCTTTGAAGAACCCGTTGAGCCGGCCTTCGATGATCCTCGGCAGCGCCTGCTCGGGCTTGCCCTCCTCGCGTGCGGTCGCCTCGGCGATCTCACGCTCCTTGTCGACGACGTCGCTGGGAATGTCGTCGCGCGAGACGAACTGCGGACGCATGGCGGCGATCTGCATCGCGACACCGCGGGCGACCTGCTCGTCGTCGCCGTCGTAGGCGACAAGCACCCCGACAGCCGGCGGGAGGTCGGTCGAGCGACGGTGCATGTATGCCGTCGAGCTCCCGCCGAGATAGGCGACCCGGCCGAGCTCGACCTTCTCGCCGATGAGCACAGCCAACGCCTCGACCGACTCCGCCACGGTGGTGCCGTCGTCGAGCGTCACCGACTGCAACGTCTGCGGGTCCCCCGCCTGGGCGGCATCGGCCGCGGCGACGATGCGGTCGGCGAGCGCCACGAACCGGTCGGACTTCGCGACGAAGTCGGTCTCACTGTTGAGCTCCACCAACGACCCGCCGCTGGTCGCGACGAGGCCGGCGGAGGCGGTCCGCTCGACACCGCGCTTGGCGGCCTTGGCGGCGCCCTTGACGCGAAGGATCTCGACGGCCCTCTCGAAGTCGCCGTCGGCCTCGTCAAGGGCCTTCTTGCAGTCCATCATCCCGGCACCCGTGGCGGTGCGAAGCTTCTTGACATCTGCTGCGGTGCTGGCCATGTGTCTCCGTTTCCCGTCTCGTGGTTTCACACGAGCGCACCCCAGGGCCGCTCGTCGTACGGCGTTGCTCGACTAGCTCTGCGCCGGCTCGTCGTCTGCCGGGACGGGCTCGCCACCACTCGTGGTGATGTCGTCGTCGGAGGTGTCCGGCTCGTCGCCAGGCACCGGCTCACCGCCGGTGGTGACGACATCAGGCTCGCTCTGAGGTGCTTCGGCAGCCTCAGCGGGCTCCCCCGCTTCCTCGCCGGCGGGCTCTGGGACGTCATCTCCTGAGGCCTCCGCACCCGCCTCCTCAGGGGTTGCCTCGGCGGCTTGGGACGCCTCGGCAGCGACATCGGTGGACTCCGAGGCAGGCGACGGCGTCGCGGCTGGGTCGGCACCCGCCGTTGCTTCGACAGCCGCCTTGTCGGCCTGGCCGGCGAGCAGCTCACGCTCCCACTCGGCCAACGGCTCCTCGGCGCCGAGCTCCTCGCCGGTCGCCTCCTGGCCGCTCTTGACGCCGGCCCGGGCCATCAGACCGTCGGCGACGGCGTCCGCGACGACCCGCGTGAGCAGCGCCACCGAGCGGATCGCATCGTCGTTGCCGGGGATCGGGAAGTCGACCATGTCGGGGTCGCAGTTGCTGTCGAGGATCGCGACGATCGGGATCCCGAGCTTGCGCGCCTCGTCGACAGCCAGGTGCTCCTTGTTGGTGTCGACGATCCACACTGCCGCGGGGACGCGACCCATGTCGCGGATGCCGCCGAGCGTGCGGTCGAGCTTGTCTCGCTCGCGCCGCATCTGCAGCAGCTCCTTCTTCGTGCGGCTGGAGCCCGCCACATCCTCGAAGTTGATCTCCTCGAGCTCCTTGAGGCGCTGCAGGCGCTGGTGCACCGTCTGGAAGTTGGTGAGCATGCCGCCGAGCCAGCGCTGGTTGACGTAGGGCATCCCGACGCGCTTGGCCTGCTCGGAGATGGCCTCCTGTGCCTGCTTCTTGGTGCCGACGAAGAGCACGTTGCCGCCGGTTGCGACCGCGCTCTTGATAAAGGCGTACCCGCGGTCGATGTAGGCAAGCGACTGCTGCAGGTCGATGATGTAGATGCCGTTGCGCTCGGTCATGATGAATCGCTTCATCTTCGGGTTCCAACGACGGGTCTGGTGCCCGAAGTGGACGCCGCTCTCGAGCAGCTGGCGCATGGTCACGACGGCCATGGCGTTCCTCCTAGGCGCTCGCTGAGAGCGCCGTCTGTGCGACGCCGCGGCGTCCCAGTCCGGTTGGGTGTCTCGAAGCCGAGACCCTGACGCCCACGTGCATGCCGACCTGGCTCGTCACCGTCTGGCTTCGACGGCACGTGACCGGGACCGAGGCACGCACCCACGGCGGGCCGTGGTCTGCGGGCGTGCGAAGTCGACCCGCATCAACGGGTCGCCAGCGTCAGTGTAGAGGAATGTGCCGACGAGATCGAACTTCGGCGACTCGTCGCTGGTTGTCCACAGCAGGTCGCCACCCGGCCGTGGTCCACAGCAGTGCTGGGCCGGCCCACCACAGCGCACTGGGCGGGACACGCTTACCAGATGACCTCCCTCATCCGCGCGCTTGGCTGCTCACTCATGATAGGTCTCTGTCTGCCGTTTCCGGCAGCTGCGGCATCCGCCGACGAGGGCGGGAAAGGGCCGCCCTGGCTCTGGCCGCTCGACCCGACGCCTCCGGTCGTAGCCGAGTTCTCCCCACCTGACCATGAGTACGGTCCCGGTCATCGAGGCATCGACCTGGCCGGGGCTCCTGGCCAGACCGTCCTGGCGGTGGCAGCAGGCGAGGTGACGTTCGCCGGACCGGTGGCGGGGCGCGGTGTCGTCGTGGTCGACCACGGTGTGCTGCGCTCGACGTACCAGCCGGTCGACCCAGACGTCAGCGTCGGCGACCTCGTCCAGGTGGGCCAGCCGCTAGGGCGGTTGACCTCGACACACTCGCACTGTGCACCTGCGGCGTGCCTGCACCTCGGCGCCACGCGGGGTGAGCCGTACGTCGACCCGCTGAGTCTCCTCGGTGGTCGCCCCGTGCGACTGAAGCCGCTTGATCCGACGTCGCAGGCTCGAGAAGACTCGCACGCTGCGGCGCTTGCCTCGGCGACCGAGCCGGCTGCGACCGAGCTGGCTGCGGGCGGGCCTACCGGCGCGGCAGCGGTCTCACCGCTGCGTCGATGGCTCGGCCTCTCGACCCTCGTCGCAGGCGCCCTGCTGCTGAGGGTCCCGCGGGCATCACCTCACGCCCGCGGGTGAGCCTGCTTGTAGGCCGTGCGCAGACGCTCCGTCGTCACGTGCGTGTAGATCTGGGTCGTGGCCAGCGAGGAGTGCCCGAGGATCTCCTGCACGCTGCGCAGGTCGGCCCCCCCGGCGAGGAGGTGGGTGGCCGCCGTGTGGCGCAGACCGTGCGGCCCCACGTCGGGCGCGCCCTCGACATCGGCCAGGAGTCGGTGCACGAGAGCTCGGACCGCACGTTGGTCGATCCGGCCACCTCGCACACCGACGAACAGGGCCGGGCCACTGGCGGCGACCACCAGGCCGGGACGTCCTCGCACGAGCCAGCGGTCAAGTGCGCTGGCGGCTGGCATGCCGAAAGGCACCGAGCGCTCCTTGCGGCCCTTGCCGAACACCCGCACAACCCTGCGCTCGAGGTCGACGTCGTCGATGTCGAGCCCTACCAGCTCGCCCACCCGGACTCCCGTCGCGTAGAGCAACTCGACGACGGCAAGATCCCGGAGCGGCGTGGGATGACCCGCCTCGGCGAGCTGGAGCGTTGCCTCGAGCAGTCGTTCGGTCTGCTCGTTGGTGAGCGCGGCGGGGAGGCTGCGCAGAGGCTTCGGGCTCTTGAGCGTCGAGCCCGGGTCAGCACGGGTGCGTCCGGTGGCCGCGGCCCACGAGGTGAAGACACGCGCCGCGGTGGCTCGCCGGGCCAGGGTCGTGCGTGAGAGACCGAGCGACTGCTGCTTGGCGAGCCAGCTGCGCAGCCCACGCACGTCAGCATCGTCAAGATGGCGGCATCCGAGTCGGCTCAGATGGTCGAGCAGGTCCGCGACGTCGCCGAGGTACGCCCTGATGCTGTGTAACGACAGGTTGCGTTCCGAAGTCAGGTGCCGATCGTATTCGCCGAGCAGACGCACGAAAGCCGCCGGACGTTCGCCTCTGTCGGGTGCCGCCGCCACTGGCCCATGGTCGCACGCCAGCGACGACATGAGATGCAAGGCGCGACCGCAGCCCGCAGGCTCGCTCAGCTGCGGTCACAGCAGTCGCGATGCGGGCTGCGAGCCAGCTGCGTGCCGGATCCTTGCCCTCAGTAGACGAACAAGTTGTCCACGTACATCTCGTTGTTGAGGAAGCGCATGCCGATGCTCACCGTGACGCCGTTGTTCTCGAACTTGATGTAGGCCCCTGCGGTGTT
>JACDHG010000146.1 GCA_013821195.1 Propionibacteriales bacterium | reverse complement strand
CTCAGGCGCGTCGAGCGGTGAGCACGCCAGCAGCCGTCGTCGAGCCCCGGACGGACGCCGCGAGCCGGGCGGCGCCGACGAGTCCTTCGACTCTGCCCCGCGGGACCGTTAGAGCACGCCTATGGTTCGCTTATGGTGCGGGTCCAGCCCGGGCGCGGGACTCGAGACGACCCTCGATCCCGAACGGGAGGCGCAGCATCGTGCTGACCTCGACGACAACGTCACTCCCCTCGAGATCGCACGCGAGGAGCGTCACCCGGTTGCTGGCGGCAAGCTGGGCAGCCGCCTCGCAGCCATCTCCGCCGTCCTGCACGCGCGCCGCCGCCGAGAGCGCAACCAGGTCGGCGGCGCCGTCCACCTGGTGCTGTCGCGCAACGGCGAACGCCGCCAGTAGGGCCACCCAGCCGATGCACAGGATGACCACCACCCAGGTGATGCCCCACACGGTGGCAAAACCATCATCATTGCGGGCGGTCGAGTCAGCGCCGGCCAGTGCCATCGCCCTCGACCTCCACAGTGGACTCCGCGTGCACGGTCAGCGCCGGTAGCGGCACGAGCAGCCATCCGGGTCCGTCTTGCTCGGACGTGACCGAGACGTGCACGGTGTCGCCGGCAAAGGACACGTCGATGTCGGCATGACTGGGTGCAGCCCGATGGGCCGCGGCAACCGCCGACTCCAGGTCGTCGCCTCGTGCGAGGCTGCGCGCCGCGTCTCGGGCGGCGTCCACCACCTGGATCTGCGCGACGCCTACGGCCACCATCCACACCAGTGCCAGCGCGAACGCCGCGACGATCGGTAGCACCACTGCTGCCTCCGCCGTCACACTGCCGCGCTCCGGTGCTGATCGCCCCCGAACCGACTCCTCGACTACCCTGAGCTTCCCACTCGTCTCGTCACTCATGGTGGTTCCCTTCGGTGAGGTGGGGTGAGCCAGTCAAGGCTCACCCCACACGGAAGCGTCAGAACGGCAGCACGTTCACGACCTTGTCGAAGATGGAGGTCAGGAGGTCCTGGCCGAAGTCGGACGTCAGCAGCTTGTACAGGATGGTGGCGAAGCCACAGGCTCCGACCGTCCCGACGGCGTACTCGGCCGTGTTCATGCCCTCCTCGGTGCGGTCAGGAATCTGAGAGATGGTGCGTGTGTGGAACATTGTGTTGTCCTTTCGGTGGGCTCGACCGACGAGGTCGAGCAGGGATCTCCGGTGATGTCGTCCAGCCAACCGGCAGCGAAAGGCCTGTCCCAGAAGGGTTGGCGGATCTGTTGACAAGATGGGGGAGGGTTGCCGCCTGGGGACGGTCAGCCAAGCAGGCGAGTGAATCCGCTGGCGATTGTGGGCACGACCCCGATCAACATGAACGCCGGCAGGAAGCAGGCTGCGAGCGGGCCGGCGGCCTTGACACCCACCGTGCGCGCCCGCATCTGCACCTGGGTACGCCGCTCGCGACGGCGGTCTGCAGCCAGCCTGGTGAGACCGTCGACGAGCGGGGCTCCCGACTCGAGGGTGCGGAGCATGGTGCGTGCGAGTGACGCGAGCTGGTCGTCGCCACTGATCCGCTTCCACTCGCTGTACGGATCCGCGCCAAGGGCAAGCCTCGCGTTGATCTCATCGAGGCGCACACCGAGGGGACCGCCGATCGCTCGCGCAACAATGGTCAGTGACTGGCCGGGTGGCCGACCGACGTACGCGCAGGCAGCAAAGAGGTCAACGGCGACGGGGAGGTCCCGGGCCAGCTGGTCACGAGCCCGGGCGACGCTCGGCGACTCGAGGGTCCCCACCCACCAGGAAAAGCCCAGCCCGAGCGGAACCGCCGCCAGCCCTGCCGCAATGGGCCCCTGGACCAGCCACAGGACGGTCGCCCAAGCCAGGACACACAGTGCTCCACGACGGCGGGGATCCTCGACCCACGAACCCGCACCCACGGGCTCCGGGCCCTCGGGACCTGCCGGCCACCTGTCGCTCGCGCGGGCGAGTCGAGCCAGTCGATACGTCGTATCCCCGTGGCCCCACCACGCTGCCGCAGCGACTGAGATCATGGTGAGCACCACCATGGCTAGCGCTCGACCGCGTCGGCGAGTCGCTCGACCCACCAAAGACCGATGAGTGCCAACCCGACTCCTGCACCGAGACACCCCAGACCCACGGTGGTGTGGAGCAGGAAGTCAAGGGGATCAGCGTCCATGGAGTAGCCGAGGCCGAGGCCGAAGATCGGCAGCGCGGCCAGCATCTTGGCCGTGGCTCTCGGCGGAGCCAGCGCGGCGACAACCTCTGCCCGGGCCTCGTCATCGCTGCGCAGACCGACGGCGATCTGGTCGAGAACATCGGCAAGTGCCGCGCCTGACCGCTCGGCCACCTCCCAGGCCGCCGCGACAGCGCTGAGCCCCCCGGCTCCCGAGTCCTCACCTGCGGCTCGCAGCGCCCCCGGCACATCTCCGCCCAGCCGCGCTGCAGTGACGACGGGAGCCCATGACGGCCACACGACGACGGCGCGCTCGATCGCGACGACTGGTGGCAGACCCGCCCGAAGCTCTGCGGAGAGGGCGTCACAGAACTCGATCACGGCAGTCGACCTGCGTCCGCGTGCGTGTCGCCGGCGGGATGCCTCGACAAGCCGCTGAACGACGACGACGACGGCGCTCCCCATCCCCGCGAGAAGCAGCACCTGGACTCCGCTCCCCCGCAACATCGCGGCCCCGGAGACCAGGGCGACGACGACGATGGTCAGGCGTCCTAGCACCACCCGTCTCGGCTCCTGTGGACGAGCGACCGTGAGTCGCCGGCTGCTGGTCACCGGATCCGATGCTGCTGTCCACACACATCCGAACGTGAGCGCAGCAGCCAGTACGACGGTCATCGCCCGGACCTCGACGTCAGCAAACCCTCGAGCTCGTCAGCAGCTGGTCCCCTGACGGGCTCACGGTCGGCAGGACAGCTGACGGCCGTGGAGACTCTGACATACCCCCGCTCGTCACGGCATACGACCCCGACCTCGTCGAGCCGCCGGACGCCGTCAGGGTGTCTCCGCACATGGAGCACCGCGTGCAAGGCCGACGCGAGCTGCGCATGCACGGCGTCGCGCGGGAGTCCGGCAGCCACCCCCAAGGCCTCCAGCCTGGCTGGCACGTCTGCCGCGGTGTTGGCATGCAGGGTTCCGCACCCGCCTTCGTGTCCGGTGTTCAAGGCTGCGAGCAGGTCGACCACCTCGGCACCGCGGACCTCGCCGACGACGAGTCGGTCCGGGCGCATGCGCAGCGCTTGTCGGACGAGCTCACGCAGCGGCACTGCTCCGGCGCCCTCGACGTTGGCCTGCCGCGCCTCCATGGACACGACGTGCGGGTGTCGAGGGCGCAGCTCACTGGCATCCTCGACGATGACGATCCGGTCCTCGGCGGGTACGTACGACAACAGCGCCGCCAACAGCGTCGTCTTCCCGCTGCCCGTCCCGCCGGACACCAGGAAGGCAAGGCGTGCACGAACGACCTCGAGGAGAAGGGCACCACCGGCCTCGGTGATGCTCCCTGCCGAGACGAGGTCCTCCAGGGTCATCGTCCGCCGGGCAGGGACCCGCAACGACAGACAGGTGCCTGGCTTGGACAGCGGCGCGAGCACCGCATGGAAGCGGGTCCCGTCACGGAGCCGGACGTCGACGTACGGCGATGCGTCGTCCAGGCGCCGCCCTGCCGAGGCAGCAAGTCGCTGAGCCAGTCGTCGTACTGCGGCGTCGTCAGGGAAGCAGACCCCGGATCTCTGCAGGCCCAGACCGGTGTCGACGAACACCTGGGTCGGGCCGTTGACGAGCACGTCGGTGACGCCGTCGAGCCGGAGCAGCGGATCGAGTGGTCCGGCGCCCAGCGTGTCGTCCCGCAGCGCGTCGAAGACGTGGAGGACGGCGGCGTCGCCGACGAGACGACCCTCCTTGCGCAACGCATCGGCGACGAGAGCCGGGCTCGGCTCCGCACCCTGCGCGGCGATGCGACCACGGATCCGATCGAGGAGGTCTCCCTCGACGGTGCTCATCCCGGCTGCCCAACGGCTGCACCGACCCCGACCGTGTCGAGCAGCCGTCTGCACTGGGCTCCGAACCGTCCGCGGGCGACCGGGCCGAGACCTTCGTTGATGCCGCGGGCGATCCGCCGCTGACTGACGATCGAGCCGGCCAGGGGCAGCCGCAGGCTGTCGGCGAGGTCCGCCGCCGACACTCCTGCCTTGGCGCAGCGCCGTACGACGATTCGGATGTCGCCGCAGAGCAGACGCAAGGACTCGAGCTGGCGCTCGGCGCTGGCTGCGACTCGCACATCGCCGGTGCACACCACGAGCAACGTGTCCACCAGGCTCACGGCCTCGACGGCGGCAGGATCAAGACTGCGCGGAAGGTCCACGACGACGAGATCCGAGCCCCGCTGACCGGCAGCGACCATCGCACGCATCGTTGCCGGCTCGACACCTGCTGCGGCTCCCCGATCCCATGAGAGCACCGCAACACCATCGGCTCCTGGCAACGCCTCTCTTAGGGCGGCTGCGCTGACACGTCCCTGTGTCGCCGCCACCTCTGGCCACCGCAGCCCACTGGCTTCCTCACAGCCGAGCAACAGCTCGATGCCACCGCCCAGCGGATCGGCGTCCACCAGCAATGCCCGGTGCCCGTCCCGCGCAGCGCGTACGGCGATACCCGCAGCGAGGGTGGACGCGCCCGCGCCACCGCAGCCTCCGACCAGCGCGATGGTGACGGCGCGAGTGCCTCTGCCGTCGACGAAGTCCGCCAGCCGGGAAACCAGCCAGCTTTGACCGGCCGGCAGTACCACGACCCGATCGGCACGCACGGCCACACCTCGGCGCCAGACCTCGGCGGACTCCGGTTGCGCACTGACCAGCAAGACGTCCGAGCGGCGGCCGAGCTCGAGCTCGGCGACAGCGTCTGCCATGTCGTCCCCGACGATCACGCACACCGCACGCCACCAGTCGGCGCGGGCATGGGATGGGTCCGACACCACGTCAGGGGTCACTGAGGCGGCGGCGCACAGCCGCATCAGGTCTGCCAGCAGATCGGAACTGGACGTGACCACGAGAGGCGGGCCGGTGGGTGCGAGGCGCTCCATCCGGCAAGGATGCGGCGTACAGACCGCATCGCCTGGGCGGACAGACCGGGCTGTGGACGAGCGGGACACTGTGCCGAGGCTGTGGAGAACAAGGGGCAGCCCCCGGTGGGGGGGTACCGGGGGCTGCCTTAGGTCCTGATTCCGGGGGGTGGAATCGGACCCGCCGTCCAGCGACGAGGGGGGAGTGCCGCTGGCGTTCGGCACCACACTACAACGCATCGCCGAGCACATCCACAACCGGTGGGTCGCCAGCGTCTATCCTCGAAGCCTGCCCTCGATGTGCCCGGAAGCTCGCGACACGCCCGCGGTGGCAGGAAGGAGACGACTCGTCCGTGATGCCTGTGACGCACCGACCCGCCGCCTTCTTCGACCTCGACAAGACGATCATCGCGAGGTCGAGCGCGCTCGCGTTCAGCCGGCCGTTCTACCAAGGTGGTCTGATCAACCGGCGGTCGGTGCTGCGGTCGGGCTATGCCCAGTTCGTCTATCTCGTGGGCGGTGCCGACCACGACCAGATCGAGCGGATGCGGCGCTACATGTCCGCGCAGGCCACCGGCTGGCCGGTCCAGACCGTCAAGGACATCGTGGCCGAGACGTTGCACCACGTCGTCGACCCGCTGGTGTACGACGAGGCGGTCAGCCTGATCGAGCAGCACCACGCCGAGGGTCACGACGTGGTCATCGTGTCGACCTCGGGGGCAGACGTGGTGGAGCCGATCGGTGAGATGCTCGGGGCCGACCGCGTGATCGCCACCGTCATGGCGCAGGAGGACGGCCGCTACACCGGCGCGATCGACTTCTATGCCTACGGTGCCAACAAGGCGACAGCCATGCGGGAGCTGGCTGACCGCGAGGGCTACGACCTGACGGCCTCCTACGCCTACAGCGACTCAGCCACCGACATCCCCATGCTCGAGATCGTCGGCTTCCCGTACGCCGTCAACCCCGACAAGGTGCTGCGCCGGACGGCCGCCGAGCGCGACTGGCCGGTCCTCGACTTCACCCAACCCGTCGAGCTGCGCAAGCGGGTTCGGTTCGAGCCGCGGAAGACGACGCTCGCAGCGGTTGCCATCGGGGCCGGCGTAGCCGCGGCGGGAGTTGTCGTCGCGACCACTCGCCGCTCCCGCCGCGCCTGACCTCGGTGCGAAGCAGGTTGGTCCGATGTGTGCTAGATGTGGCTAAGCGATCGCCTCAAGGCGTCGCCGCCAAGATCTTCAATCCATTGGGCTCGAGCCTTGCCCCACGCCGCCCTGGTCCGGCCACTGGCGGCTTACACCAGGCCTGAAGAGTCACCGGCTTCGCTACACAGGAAATCTTCCTGCGGAGCCGCGTCGGCATGGCTTAATGCAACAGTGCCCTTTCAGATCATCCTCGGGCAGGTGCGCTCCTTCACGT
>JACDHG010000038.1 GCA_013821195.1 Propionibacteriales bacterium | reverse complement strand
GACCTCGACCTCGCGCCGCTCAGCCAGGGCCGCAGCCTCGGCCTCACGTCGCACTCCGCTCCCGTGTTCCTCACCTGCACCCACGGCCGCCACGACACGTGCTGCGCCGAACGGGGTCGGCCGGTCGCCAAGGCGCTTGCCGACGGCTACCCGGACCACGCCTGGGAGGTGTCCCATATCGGCGGCGACAGGTTCGCAGGCAACGTCCTCGTCCTTCCCGACGGCCTCTACTACGGTCGCGTCGAGCCGTCGAACGCCGCCGCCGTCGCGGCCGACCACCTCGAGGGCCGGCTCAGCGTCGACCTGCTGCGGGGCCGCTCCGGCTACCCCTTCGCCGTCCAGGCAGCCGAGTGCTTCCTGCGCACCGAGCTCGCCGAGACCGGCGTGGCTGCCCTGCGACTCCGGTTCCGTGAGCGTCACGGCTCCGACTGGGACGTCACGTTCGACGTGTCCGGACGGGTCTGGCACGTCCGGCTGCGGGTGGGGATGCGCGATGCAGAACAGCTCACCTGCACGGCCCAGCGCCTTGACGCCGCTCCGACGTACGAGCTCCTCGACATCACCCACGGCTGATCACGGACACGCGATCTCGTGTCGACCCCAGATCTCGCGTCGACATCGCCGCTCAGTCGCGGACCTCGAAGCCGGTCAGTCCGGTGGACTCCTGGTCGCTGACGTCGACCCGCTCGACCTGAGCGTGCGACGGGCCAGACTCGCACCAGCGGCACATCTGCTCCACCGCAGCGGCGTCCCCCTCGAACACGGCTTCGACGGTGCCGTCGCCGCGGTTGCGCACCCAGCCGGCAACACCGACCCGCTCGGCCTCGTGGCGGCAGGCGTCGCGGAAGAACACGCCCTGCACGTCTCCGTGGACCACGACCCTTGAAGCGACCATGCCACGAACCTACCCAGCCGCCCCCGTGGCGCGAACGGCACTGCGGGAGGCTGCCCGTCAGGTAGGCGGGACAGGGTAGGTTCTCGCCATGCCGGTGGTCTCGACGCACAGCGTGACCATGGGCCCTGACACCGTCACCAAGACCTACGGCTCATGGTCGAGAGGCGAGCCGCGGCGGGAGTGGGCGGTGGCAGGCTCGTCGGGGGCTCGACCGGGGTGGCGATGTGGGGTGCTGTGCAGCTGGTCGGCGCGAGGACGGCGAGCGCGGCAGCGTCGTCACGTTGCTGTGTGACAGCGGCGGGCGCTACCAGAGCAGGGACTACGACGACGCATGGCTCGCCGCCGAGGGACTCGACCTCACGCCGTACACCGCCGAGCTCGACGCGTTCCTCGGCACGTGACCGCACGGGTTGCTCAGCGAGATCCTTCTGCGCCACCGTGAGCCTCGTGGCCGCCGTCCAGGCTCTGGACGACCACGGGAGTAACGTCGACATCATGGACTCCGAGGCGTGGGACGCACGGTATGCCGACGCCGACCTTGTCTGGGGCAACGAGCCGAACCAGTTTGTGCGTGCCCAGTGCGAGACCTTGGCCGTGGGCGTAGCGGTCGACCTGGCCTGTGGTGAGGGCCGCAACGCCCTATGGTTGGCCCGGCTCGGGTGGCAGGTCACCGGTGTCGACTACTCCGCCGTGGCGATCGAGCGCGCTGGGATCCTGGCAGCCCAGGTGGGTGCCAGGGTGGCGAGCCGACTCACCTGGCGGGTTGACGACGTCGCCACTATGCAGCTGCGCGCTGAGAGTGTCGACCTGGCACTCGTCAGCTATGTGCACCTGCCGGCCGGGCAGCGCTCCAGCCTGATGCTGAGAGCGGCGCTGGCCGTGCGGCCCGGAGGGCACGTGATCGTCGTCGGCCACGACCGGCGGAACCTGCGCGAGGGCGTGTCGGGCCCGCAGGACGAGCGGCTGCTCTACGACCCTCTCGAGCTGCGCAGCCTCTTCGCCGGCATCCCGGCGACCAGGGTCGATGTGGCCGAGACGGTCGAGCGGCATACGGCCGACGGGGTCGCGCTGGACACTCTGGTCAGGGTGCGTCGCATCTGATCGGAAGCCGCCGCCAAGGATCCGACTCTGAGGCGGTCAGGACAGGGGGTCAGGGCAACACGAGAGCCGGATCCTTCACGCCTGCTTCCAGATCCGCCAGCCCACCCTGATCATCGGCAGCTGCAAGGGAAGCCGAGTCAGGGCTACCAGCGTGGCCGCTGTCGAGCGCTGTCGGACGATGTCGGCGGTCATCTGCAGGTTGGCGGGAAAGACCGCCACCAGCACCGCGGCGCTGGCGAGCCCGGCATAACGACGCGTCGACGGGTGCACCAGCCCTGCGACGCATGCCAGCTCGGCAGCACCGCTGACCTGGACGAGAGCGCGGCGGTGCGGCAGTCCTCGCGGAACGATCTGCTCGAACGGCCCCGGTCGTGCGAAGTGCAGGATCCCGCTCGCGGCGAAGAGGGTCACGAGCCCCCACATCTCCCATGGAGGTCGTCGGCACGCCGTCACGACTCCTCGACCGAGACGTCGAGGATGCTGATCGGCTGAGCCGGCGCGCCGTCACCCGCCCCGCCGTCGACCCCTTGCTGAGCAATCCGCTCGACGATGTCGAGGCCCTCCGTCACCGTGCCGAAGATGGTGTAGCCGTTGGGGTCCGGCAGCGACGTCTTGTCGTAGACGAAGAAGAACTGCCCCCCGTTGGTGTTGGGATCCTGACCCCGTGCCATGGCGAGGGTCCCCGGTGGGTAGACGCCGTCCGCTGGGGCGTTCTCGACACCGAAGCTGTAACCCGGGCCGCCGGATCCGGTGCCGGTGGGATCGCCGCACTGGAGGACGAAGATACCGGCGGTCGTCAACCGGTGGCAGGGGCTGTCGTCGTAGTAGCCGTCCTGCGAGAGGAAGCGGAACGACGCGACGGTCTGGGGCGCCGCCTCACCGTCGAGCTCGACCACGATGTCTCCACAGTTGGTGACGATGGTCGCGGTCGAGGCCGCACCGCCCGCCTCGGCCGGGTCCGGGGCCTCCGCGTATGTCTTCGGCCGCGCCGGTGGAGCGGGCGGTTCCGCGCACTCGCCCAGCCCCGGCTCCTGACTCTTCGGAGCATCCGTCGGAGCCTGCCCAACGCCTTGGGCGTCGGTCGGCTGCGACTCCGAGCCAGTCTGGTCGTCTCCTCCGGCCTGCACCGAGACGAAGACGACGGCCCCGATGCACAGCAGTACGACGACAGCGACGACGACCTGCGTGGTCAGCGGAGTCGCCTGCTTCTGAGGCGGGCGGCTTGAGCGGCGCGTGTTCGACATGCCGCACACCCTACGAGACGGTCGGTGCGAGACGACGAACGTCCCCTCCACGGCGGGGGTCGGCGCCCGGACCGCTCAGGCCGATCGCTGCCACGCCACCGAAGTACGAGTCGAGCGCAGGCCAGGACACCACCTCGTCGGTCGTGCGGAGCGCGGCCAGCACGGCGTCGCTGACTCCGGGCTCGACATGCACCCGCCCCGGAACTGGGTTGAGCCGAGGGGCATCGATGGCGTCCTGCACCGGCATTCGGTGATGGACGACGTTGACGAGCACCTGGGTGAGCGCTGACCTGATCCGGCTCCCGCCCGCCGCGCCCGCGACCAGGACGGGGGCGTCGGCACCGAGCACCACCAGCGGTGACATCATCGAGCTCATCCGCTCCCCCGGCTGCAGCTCGTGACGCAACAGTTCGCCCTCACCCAGCATGGAGTTCAGATGGATGCCGTAGTCCGGCAGCCAGACCCCGGACGACAGCCCCAAGCTCGTCGTGACCGCGCACGCATTCCCCTCAGTGTCACACACCGCCAGACTCGTCGTGTCGCCCCGTCGCGAGACTCCCCGCAAGACCGAGACGAGCCGCGTGGCGAGCTCCGCGTCGTCGCTGCACACGTCGAACCTGTCGAGTGTCGACAGCAGGTCGTCCAGGTCATCGCCTCTGGCCATCACGTCCACCCCCGCCACGGTGACGTGGCGCGGGATGGTGTCGCGCACTTCGTACGCCGCCAGGTCTGGAGCCGACAGGTCGCCTAGCTCCCCAACCGCGCGAACCATCTGCTCCGCAACCGGGCCACGGTAGAAAGCCTTCGCCCCCTCGTCGCGGAGCAGGCGAAGGGAGCGGTCGAGCCCGGGATGGAAGAGCCGCGACCCACCGGGCAGGGCCGCCCCGTCGCGGCCGTAGACCGACGTTCCGCCACCGATGAGCATCGCGGGGGCGATGGTCGAGAGCACCTTGGCGTGCATCGGGGCGAGCGTGACGCCGCGCTCGGCATGACGGATCGACGGGGCCAGGACGGCGGGCCACGACAACCGGCCCCACCTTCGATGCAGGGCCTCCACTCCGGCGGGGAGGCCGGGTACCGCCACCGTCGCCGGACCGACGGCGTACGGGATGATCTCTCCCCCGAAGTCGATGGGGATGTGCTGGACCTGCGCACTCCGACGGCCGGCTAGACCGGGGACCGCGACGAAGAAGTCGAGACAACTCACCGTCGACGTCGCGGCGTCGAAGTACGTCGCAAAGCCACCGCCGCCCAGCCCGGTGAAGACGGTCTCGGCGACGCAGGAGGCGAGCACCATCGCGGCAGCGGCATCACCGGCAGAGCCGCCCTGCTCCAGGATCGTCACGCCGACCTCAGCGGTCACCGTGTTTCCCGCGGCCACGCAGGCAGGGAGCTGTGCCCTGCTCACGTGCCCGCCAGCCTCAGCCGGCACCGCTGTAGTCGCCGGCTATCGGCTGAGACTTACCGAACACAGTGATCCCTTCCTTGGTGACCGTGAAGCCGGAGCGCCGTTGGCCCGACTATGGCCCGACCCTACTGGTGCCTACCTGCGACCGGACACCTGTCGGCGCGCGTTTGGTGGGTCCTGCGGCCGTGATTCGCGCGGTAGGGGGTGTCCGGTCGGGGGGTGTCCGGTCGGGGGGTGTCCGCTCACGGCATGACAAGAGTCCCGACATCCTCGCCTTCGCAGATGCGTCGCATCGCACCGTCAGCGGCAACGTCGAAGATGTGCGTAGTCAGCCCGTGCTCCTTCGCCAGCACGAAGGCGCTGACGTCCATCACTTCGATGCCCAGGCGGATCGCGTCGTCGTACGCAAGTCGCTGGTAGCGAACGGCTCGGGCATTGGAGTTGGGGTCGCTGTCGTATACACCATCGACCCCTCGTTTGGCGACCAGAAGCGCACTTGCCTCGACTTCGAGGGCCCGCTGCACCGATGGATAGTCCGTGGTCACGTACGGTTGCCCGATTCCGCCGCCGAGGATGACAACCGACCCCTTGGAAAGGTGCGAGATCGCTCGCAAGCGGATGAACGGCTCAGCGACGCTCTGAATCGGGACTGCAGTCATCACTCGTACGTCGGCATCGGATCTTGCGGTCAGCGCGCCCCGCAGCATCAGCGCGTTCATGACGGTGCCGAGCATCCCGATGTTGTCTGCCTCCGCGCGCCCGATGCCCCAGCCCTCAGCCATCCGGCCACGGAAGTAGTTGCCGCCACCGACGACGACCGCCACCTGGATCCCGAGGTCGCGGACCGCCAGCACCTCGTCCGCGAGATGTCCCAGACTCGGAGGGTCGACGCCCCATCCGGTCGTGCCGGCCAGTGCTTCGCCGCTGAGTTTCAACACCACACGCTCATACCGGGACTGCACACAAACTCCTCAAGCTCTGGTCGCGACCATCGCCAGAACCCTAGACGCAACGCTCATCGACTTGGACCCAGACATGCCGAGCGGCCAGTTCTCCGACGAACCCAGCTCGAGAAGTGCACCGTGCCAGTTTGGACCGTCCTTGCACTCCTGCAGCGCGGAGGCTGCAACGGCGTTCCGACCAGCCTCATCTCCAACCGTCCCCGGAACTGTCGGTTGTCTCGGCCACGATGGTGATGATGTCGTCGGGCAGCGGGCCCGACGGCGACAGATCGGAGGCAGCCAGCCATGGATTGCAAGATCGAGCTCATCTTCGTGCCCGTGACCGATGTCGACAGGGCAATCGACTTCTACGTCGAGAAGGTCGGGTTCACGTTGGACATGCAGGCTCGAGTCGACGAGAACACCAGGTTCGTGCAGGTCACGCCACCCACGTCCGCGTGTTCCATCGCGTTCGGCGAGGGCATCACCGAGATGACTCCGGGGACGCAGCACAGCATCCAGGTCGTCGTGCCCGACGCCGAGGCGGCACGTCGCGAGCTCCTCGGGCGAGGCGTCGACGCGCCCGAGGTGCAGACACTCCCCTGGGGTTCGTTCACCTCGTTCACCGATCCCGATGGCAACACCTGGACCTTGCAGCAGCTGCCGCCGCGAGGGTCCTATGACGAAGTACAGACGGGGTAGCCGGCGCACGGGAAGGCGTCATAGGACTCGCCGAGCTCGAACGGAGTGGAGGCGTCCATCTGACTGACGCTATCGACCGCGCCATGCGAAGACATCCCATCTCGGCCGCGCACCGGTCCCTGACGTGCCCCATCCCTGCGAATTTCCTTGGCTGACCTCTGCTCGTAGGGCTCGAGGATCAATCGGACAGCGCTAGCCTGGGCCGATGCCGGCCTTCATCAAGTCCGTGACCTTCGACTGCGTGGATGCGGTCAGGCTCGCCCAGTTCTGGGCCGAGGCTCTCGGCTCCAACATCGACGAGGACTCCACCCCGGAGAAGGCGTATGTCGAGGCCGCAGGATGGGGCGGTCCGAACATGTGGTTCAACGCAGTCCCGGAGCCCAAGATCACCAAGAACCGCATGCACTTCGACCTTCGTGCGCCTGGACAAGTCCCCGACGAGGTCCAACGTCTGTCCGGACTGGGTGCGACCGTCCAGCACGCGAGTGCCGACCTCGTGGTGATGACAGACCCCGAGGGCAACGAGTTCTGCGTTGAGTAGTCAGGACTGCGTACGGCAGTCGCTGGCGCGTCCCGGCCGTGTGCGCCCGCGCTTGCAATGGCGTTGAGCTCGCACGGGTGGGGCATGATCCCTACGTGCTGACGATTCGAGCGTACGGCCCTGCCGACTACGAGGCCGTCGTCTCCCTCGCCGACAGGCTCGCCACACGCCGCCCTGCGTGGCGGGATCACGATCGCTGGTTGGCTGCGGTGCGCGGCTGGGTGTCAGGATGTCCAGACCGCAGGAGAGCCTGGTCATGCCTTGTTCGTTGCCATCGACGGCGACAGGGTGGCGGGGTTCGCCTCCGTCTCGTCGAGGGCACACTTCAGCGGAGATGTCGACGCCTACATCGGCGAGCTGGTGGTCGCCGAGTGGGCGGAGGGTCGGGGGGTCGGTCGAGCCCTGGTGCAGACAGCCGAGGAATGGGCGAGCAGCAACGGCCACGCTCGGCTGACCCTCGAGACCGGCGCGGCCAACCATCGCGCCCTTCGGCTCTATGCCGAGGCCGGCTACGAGGCCGAAGACGTTCGCCTCACCAAGCAACTCCGGCCCCCGGCATGAGCGCTCACGGGGTGCCGTTCTGCTGCTGTTCGGCGCGTCCGGTCATGACGCCGGCGATTCTCTCAGCTAACCTCAGCAGCTCCGGGTCTGCGCGCCGGCCAGCGACGTAGAGCGGTCCCCCGTGGTCCCCGCGGTCGACGGAGCGCAGTTTGTCCACAGCGTTTCTCTCAGCTCTCGGCTGTCCACAGGCAGGGATGAGCGGTTGAGACTGTCGGCACTGATGATTTTATATGAACACGTGTTCGACAGCGCGGAGCCCCCTCGACCGACTCGGTGACGACCTGTCCCAGCTCGGCCAGACGGCCGCGGTCGAGCGCGGACCATCAGGAGCCGGCGACCGGATCAGCGCCCTGCTGACCGCGCGGGCCCAGGTCGAGGCGCTGCTGCTCGACGAGGTGGCGGCGTTCGACGCGTCGGGGGCGTACGTCGAGGCCGGCACACCGACGGCGGCGTCGTGGCTGAGGGCGTCTGGCCGGCTCGGGCGTCGCGACGCCTCCGGCACCGTCCACCAGGCACGCGAGCTGCGCGACCTCACTGCCACCAGCGAGGCGCTGCGAGCGGGATCGATCAGCCGGGCCCATGCCATCGAGATCGTCAAGGCCAAGGAGCGCTCCTGCCTGGACGCCGAGTCGTTCCGCCGATACGAGGAGATCCTGGTCGAGCTGGCCACCCACGCAACCCCCGACGAGGTCAGGGCAGCGGTGGGCCACCTGGTCGAGGCCGAGGCCCCAGACCGCGACAAGGAGCTGCTCGACGCGCTGGCCGACCGGTCCCTCACCCTGCGCCAGGTCGGTGACCTGGTCAAGGTCGACGCGATGATCGACAAGGTCACCGCAGCGGCACTCAGCACAGGTGTCGAGGCGCTGTCGCGGCGCACCCCGGCGACGACCGCAGCTGGCACGTACGCCGCGCCGACGCGTTCAGCGAGATCGTGATGCTCGGGCTCGAATCCGGGCAGTTGCCGCAGCAAGGCCGGGTCAAACCTCATGTCGACCTCACACTCACGCTCGACCAGCTCCGCGGCATCGACGGCAGCGGGCCGCTGCTCCGGCGGTTCGGGCAGATCCCGAGTGCCACCGCGCAGCGGCTCGCCTGTAACGCCGTGCTCACCCGATTCCTGACAGACCCGCACGGAGAGGTCCTCGACGTCGGCCGCTCCTGTCGGCTCACCAACAGTGCCCTCAACAAGGCAGTCGCGCTGATGTACCACAGCTGCGCCTACCCCAACTGCGCCACCCCGGTCACTTCGTGCGAGATCCACCATCTGTGGTGGTGGTCCAAGGGCGGCGGCACCGACCTGTGGAACCTGCTGCCGCTGTGCAAGCATCACCACATCTTCGTCCACGAGTACGGCTACCACATCCAGACCGGGCTCGACCCAGCCGGCGGCACACTCACAGGCCCGGGTCGATGGCGCTTCGTGTCCCCCACCGGACAACCGATCCCCGACCACCGCAAGACGCTCGAGAGACATGTCGCGCAGCTCACCCTGCTCCCCGACCCGTCAGATCCACCAGACACCGGCTGACCGACGTGCGCGCGCCGCGTTGGGCCTAGCCGTCCATGTCGTCGGGGTCGGGGCCAACCCGGGAGCCTTCGTCGAGCGCGCCGATCTTGGCGTGGTCGTCCTCGTCGAGGCGGATCGTGAAGAGATCCAGGTTGGCGGCCATCCGGTCCTTGTCGACCGACTTCGGGATGATGACGTTGCCGAGGTCGAGGTGCCAGCGCAAGATCACCTGGGCGGGGGTGACGGAGTGCTTGGCGGCCACCTGCTGCAGGGTCGGATCGGCAAGCTTCTCACCACGTGAGATCGGGCTCCATGCCTCCGTCACGATACCGTGCTGGGCGTCGAATGCGCGGACTTCGCGCTGCTGCAGCCAGGGGTGGAGCTCCACCTGGTTGATCGCGGGCACGGTCTCGGTCTCGTCGAGGAGGCGCTGCAGGTGTGGTGGCTGGAAGTTCGAGACACCGATGGCGCGGACACGCCCGTCGGCATACAGCTGCTCGAACGCCTTCCAGGTGTCGACGTACCTGTCCTTCGCCGCCACCGGCCAGTGGATGAGGTAGAGGTCGACGTAGTCGAGACCGAGCAGGTCACGACTTGCCTCGAACGCCGCGAGCGCCTCGTCGTAGCCCTGGTCGGAGTTCCAGCACTTGGTGGTGACGAAGAGCGCGTCGCGAGGGATATCCGACTCGGCGATCGCCGCACCGACCGCGCGCTCGTTCTCGTAGATCATGGCGGTGTCGATGTGGCGGTAGCCCACGTCGAGAGCCGACGAGACCGCTTGCTTGGTCTCGGCGTCCGGGACGAGGAAGACGCCGAGACCGATCTGCGGAATCTCGACGCCGTTGTTCAAGGTCACGGGGGGGATAGTTGGCATCGTGCCAACGTAGCAGCGCTTCGGTGACGACCACGTCGCAGTCCGGAGCGGGTCGCCCCGCCGTCGCAAAGCCGACCCACCCTCGCCAGGCTGGCCGGTGCGGCTGCGATACGGTCCCCCGATGACCTCGCTGCCCGTCGGTGGGACCGTCCGTCCGCTGGTGCGCTGGGGCGACCCGGTGATGCACCAGCCATGTCGACCCGTCGATGCGTTCGACGAGGACCTGGCCATCCTGGTCGCCGACATGGTCGCCACCATGTATGCCGCCGACGGAGTGGGGCTCGCCGCCAACCAGGTAGGCGTCGACCTGGCCGTCTTCGTCTTCGACTGCCCCGGTGCAGGTGGCGAGACCGGTGCGGGGGTGGTCTGCAACCCGGTCCTCGAGGTCCCCACCGGCAAGGACCGCAATCTTGTCGAGGAGGACGAGGGCTGTCTGTCCCTGCCGGGCGCGTTTGTGGCGTGTGCGCGCTCTGACCACGCCGAGGTGACCGGCGTCGACCAGCACGGACAGCCCGTCCACCACGCAGGCACGGGGTTGCTCTCCCGTTGCCTGCAGCACGAAAGCGACCACCTCGTCGGCACTGTCTTCGCGGACAAGCTGTCGACCAAGGTACGGCGCAGGCTCTACAAGGAGGCGGCGCGCGTCGCCGACGAGTTCCCCGCCGGCTGGCCGATGGGTGAGCACCACTCACGCGAGTGAGCCGTCGAAGCGCGGCGGGTCAACCCGCGTCGAGGACGTAGAGCGGCCGGTGACGGTGCGATCTGACGGCATACATGGCGGAGTCCGCTCGCTTGAGCACCTCCGCCGCGGTCACACCTGGCGAGATCATCGCCATACCGATACTGACACCGATCCGTAGCTCGACACCGTCGACCTCCATCGGGGCACTCAGCGACTCCGAGATGCGCTCAGCGAGTATCTGAGCGGCTTGCTCCTGCAGCGGGAAGCTGACCACCACGAACTCGTCACCGCCGTATCTCCCGGCGGTGTCCTGCGCCCGCACGACCGAGTGCAGGCGCGTTGCGAGCGCAGCCAGAGCGTCATCACCCACCAGGTGTCCGCGCTCATCGTTGACGGCCTTGAAATTGTCGAGGTCGCAGAAGAGCAGTGCTCCGCATACCCTCTGCTCACGTGCCCGGATGACAGCGTCGGCGAGCCGGTCCATGATCACGAGCCGGTTGGGCAGCCCGGTCAAGGCATCATGCTGGGCCAGCTTGGTGAGCTCTCTCTCCTCCGCCTTCGCCTGGGTGATGTCGACGATCTGGCAGAGTGCCCCCGCCTCACCGGGCGCCAGGTCGACCGCAGCTGCCTCGACCAGACCCCAGAACTCACCCCCTTCAGAGGCCACGAACGGAATCTCGACGCGCAAGGTGCCAATCTCTGCGCGGAGCAGGTCCGCCATCAGCCTGGACAGTGGCTCGCCCCGCGTCGCAGCGAGCACCTGGTCCACGGGCTCGTGTCTCGCCCCAGCCACGCTCACGCCGAACATGGCACCGGCCGCCCGGTTGATCCTGGCGATGATCGGGCCGTCGTCTCCCGCCATGATCTCCGCAACACCGATCGGCGCGTTGTCGAAGGCCAGCCGGAACCGCTCCTCGCTCAGTCGGAGCGCCACATGGTCGGAGGCGGCGCGCTCAGCGGTCCGGTGCTGATGGATCGCCACCGCCGCCTGGAGGGTGAAGATCTCGAGCATCGTCACCTTGAGCTCATCGATGCGCGCCTGCCCCGGCGGCATGGTGACGGTCACCACTCCGACGAGCTCACTCCCGGCCATCAGCGGAGCCACCAGGATGTCGAGCGCAGCACCCTCGTGGTCGCCAGGGAGGGCGTCGTCTGATCGGGACCCCGGAAACGGGCCGAGGTAGACACGAGCATCAGGACAGAACGTGAGGGCCCCCTGCGACGGGCAGTTGTCAAGGAGGTGACGCCAGGCCGTGACCGGGTGACGCTGACCGATGTCCTCGGCCCCCAGGCGGCGACCGGTGTGCGCGACAGCCGCAAAGTAGTCGAGCTCGGCGAGGTGGATGACGACGAGCTGACAGTCGAGCAGATCGTAGAGCGAGTCGCAGATGGACTGGAGGGAGGCGTGCAGGTCAGGTGTCGCGTGCAGCGCCGCCAAGGTGTCGTGAAGGCGGCGCACCACATCGACAGTAGGGCCGGCGTTGTCGCTCAACTGAATCAGATCCTCTGGCGGTGCCGCAGCTGCCGCAATGTAGAGATGCCGCCGCTCGTATGACGAAGAAGGCTAGCGCGGAAGCACTGCCCACGTTAAGGGAATCCACACCCCTGTCAAGCGGGACCGTGGCACGATGCGCGGCGCTCGCCCGGTGGACGTGGAACCGGGAGCCGCGTCGACCACACCCCGTCACTTGACTGCGTGCGGAGCCGCGTCAAGATAGTCGCCATGAGCCTTGACCGAACCACTGCCGAAGACCCTTACGCCAAGCTGCCGCCGGTCCCCGCGTTCAGCGTGATGAGCAACGACATCACCGACGGTGACCCAGTCGCCGACGATCAGGTCGCCGACGGGGGCAACACGTCGCCACAGCTGTCGTGGAGCGGTTTCCCCGAGGAGACCAAGAGCTTCGTCGTCACGTGCTTCGACCCCGACGCGCCGACCCCGTCCGGCTTCTGGCACTGGGTCGTGGTCGACATCCCTGCCAGCGTTACCGAGCTGACCACCGGTGCCGCGTCCGGCGGTCTGCCGGCCGGCGCCTTCCACGTGCGCAACGACGGCGGAGGCAAGGACTTCATGGGCGCTGCCCCACCCGAGGGCGACTGCGCGCACCGCTACTACTTCGTCGTCCACGCGGTCGGCGAGGAGCACCTCGGCGTCGATGCCGACGCCTCCCCCGCCGTCGTGTCCTTCAACCTGGCGTTCAAGACCCTCGCCAGGGCTCAGATCGTCGGGACCTACCGGCTGACGTGACCCCTCTGCGGCGGCCGCCCGCCTGGCACGATCACCTGCCGATAGGGCAGACTGTCCGATTGTGCGGGGGTGGGTGTCCTTGTGGTTCGCCGTCGCGCAGCGCAGCTTCCGGCGGTACTCGACGTACCGTGCGGCAACGCTCGCGGGGATCTTCACCAACTGCGCCTTCGGGATCATCATCTGCTCGTCTGCATCGCCGTGTGGAGGCAGAACCCGACAGCCGGCGGGTATGACGTCAAGGACGCAGTGACCTACGCCTGGTTGGGTCAGGCGATGATCATGACGGTCGCCGTCTCGTCGTCGACCTGGCCGAGCCCGGTGAGCCCAGCCGCTGCCCGGGCGCCGACACGGTGAGGATCGAGGGTCCGCGGCAGTGGTTGACCTTCGCAGCTGAGAGCAGCGCGGCCCCGCTGGTTTCTGACATCGCCAGCCGCTACAACATCGCAGACCTGTCGATCCTCGAGCCGAACATCGAGGACGTGATCTAGCAGATCTACAGCGGCGCCCCTCCGCGACCTTCAGGCTCGACCGACCCGGCAGACTAGCGCCATGACTGTGACCGACGTGCTGGGAGAGCCCTACACCCGCGAGACGATCGAGCTGCCTGAGGACGCAGAGGGACCGGTCGTCGCCACCCTGGTCAAGCGGCTCGCACCTCGTGGGGCGTCGCACGGCGCCGTCCTGCACGTGCACGGCTTCTGCGACTACTTCTTCCAGACCGCGCTGGCGGACTTCTACGTCGATCTCGGCTACGACTTCTACGCCCTCGACCTGCGCAAGCACGGCCGTTCGCTGCTGGCCCACCAGACACCCAACTTCTGCCTCGACCTGGCCGAGTACTTCGCCGATCTGGACGAGGCGGTGGCCCGGATCCGCGACCGCGACGGTCACGCGCGTCTCGTCGTCAGCGGCCACTCGACCGGAGGTCTGGCGGCCGCTCTGTGGGCCGCCTCCCACGCCTCCACGGGACGACAGGTGCTCGATGCGCTCGTCCTCAACAGCCCCTGGCTTGACCTGCAGGGCTCCTTCTTCGCTCGGACCGCAGGAACGGAGGCCATCAACCGACTCGGGTTACGCCGCCCGTACGCCGTCGTGCCGAGGACTGTCTCGGGTGTGTACGCCGAGAGCCTCCATCGCGACCACCACGGCGAGTGGGACTTCGATCTCGCCTGGAAGCCGCGTGACAGCTTCCCGGCCCGAGCCGGTTGGCTGCGGGCCGTCCGGGCCGGCCACCGCCTGGTCCACCGTGGCATCGACGTCGGTGTGCCGGTGCTCAGCCTGTGCTCGGGGAAGAGCACCGTCCTGCAGGCGTGGTCTCCGGAGGCCGCCTCGACCGACACCGTGCTCGATGTGAAGCAGATCGCCAAGTGGTCGCATCAGCTGGGGCCGCATGTCACCGTCGTCCGGGTCGACGGCGCCGTCCACGACGTCTTCTCCTCCCGCAAGGCCGTCCGAGAGCGGGCCTTCGGCGAGGTCGAGAGATGGCTGTCCTACGCGGTCCGCTAGGGCGCTTGCCTGTCCGGCAGTCAGTCGAAGAAGACGAGCATCACGATCGCCACCACCCCGACGATCGCCACGAACCCACGGAACACAGGGGCAGGCAGACGCCGTCCGACGGTGGCTCCGAGCTGGCCCCCGATGACCGAGCCAGCGGCCACCAGACCCGCCGCCGCCCACGACACGTCTGCCACGGCGATGAAGACCACGGCAGCCACC
>JACDHG010000145.1 GCA_013821195.1 Propionibacteriales bacterium | reverse complement strand
CCCATCACCTCATCCTCGCTGCGGTGGGATGCCTGCTCGTCGGCCTCATCGTCACCGTGGTCGTGCACTTCCCGATCAACGCCGAGATCGCGACGTGGCAGCCGCTCGCGCCGCCCGCCGACTGGCAACAGCTCCGCGATCGGTGGCTCGCCGGCCACGTCGTTCGAACTGCGCTGGCAGTCGCGGCATTCACCCTGCTTGTGGTCGCTGATCCCAGTCGGCGACGAAATGCCCCGGAGACAGAGCTCCAAGCGGTGCTCGCCGATCACGACGGAAAACCCTGACGCTGAAGAGTCCAGGGCCCCCTCGTGGCTTCCACCCTGCTGGGTCCGGCCCAGCACGCAGCGGCGAGAGAGACTGAAGGGGTGGTAAGAGCGGTCGTTGTCGTCTCGGGGGTTGCTGTGCTGCTGCTCGCCCTTGTGTGGGGATTCCAGCGGCGTCTCATCTACCTGCCGACGACGGCACCGGTACCGTCGGCGGGCACAGTGATCCCAGGAGCCCGCGACGTGGAGCTGCACACCAGTGACGGTCTCGTCCTGGGCGCGTGGCTCGTCCCGGCCAAGGAACCCGGCAGAGGCATCACCGTGCTGGTGGCGAGCGGCAACGCCGGCGACCGATCCCTTCGCGCGCCACTGGCGCAGGCGTTGGCGGCGAAGGGGATGGCGGTGCTGCTGTTCGACTACCGCGGCTACGGCGGGAATCCAGGCAGGCCCAGCGAAGCGGGGCTCGCCCGCGACGCCCGGGCGGCGTACCGGTTCCTGGTGGGGGAGGTCGGCGTCCCGGCGGACCGGATCCTGTACTACGGCGAGAGTCTCGGCGCCGCGGTGGTGACCGAGCTCGCAGCTGAGCATCCACCCGCCGGTCTGGTGCTGCGCTCACCATTCGTCGACCTCGCGTCGGTCGGTCACGTCCACTACCCCTTCTTGCCGGTCAGAACCCTGCTGAGGGATCGCTACCGACTGACCCGGCATCTCGCGGAAGTGAAGGTCCCAGTCACGGTCGTGTACGGCAGCGACGACTCGATAGTGCCGTCGACGCAAAGCCGTGCCGTGGCTGAGGCGGCACCACGACTGTGGCGGCTCGTCGAGGTCGCTGGCGCCGACCACAACTCACCGGCTCTTCTCGACGGTGAGGTGCTCACCGATGCGGTCGTGGACCTGGCTGACCAGGTCGACAAGGCGCCGTGAGGACGGTGTCAGCTCACGGTCAAGCAGTTCACTTCGGGCAAGTGCCCGAAGCACGCGCTGAGATCCGTGGTGAGGATGGTGCGTTTGGTGGCGACGGCAGTCGCTGCGATCACGAGATCGTGCGCCCCGCGTTTCGTCCCGCTGCGATGGACATGCGCAAGGAGTCGCCCATGTGCTTCAGCCGTCTCCACGTCGTACGGCTCGACCGGCAGCGTTTCGAGAATCTTGACGAGGAACTCGCTGCGCGCCGCACGATGCCGCTCGGTCGCTAGCTCGACACCGGTTCGCAACTCGGCGACCGTGATCGCGGCGATGGCGATGTCGTCATCCTCGGCGATGATGTCCGCGCGTGCTGCGCGGCCTCGCCCGGACGCGATCAGCACGCCCGTGTCGAGGATCAGTCGGCGGGCCACGCCGGCCCTTCGAGCGCCACGGCGTCACGGGCAGCACGGACATCGGCCGAGAACTTGTCGTCGGTGCTTGCCGAGGCGAGCAGCGCGACGACCTCGACCCCGTTGCCGGCACCGGCTGGGCCGATGGTCGCGATCCGCCTGCCCCCGCGCGTGACCACGACGGTGTGCCCACGCTCGGCCAGCTCGTTCTTGACAGACTGACTGGGTGATCAGCCCTGGGGACGACTGGACGACACGGTGAGTCGCTATCTGAGCTCGCGAGCGCTCGCGCTCGGGCTGGTCGCAGTGGTCCTGATGGCGGCGATGGTGACGCTGGGGCTGTGGCAGCTCGGAGCGTATGACGATCGGCAGGCCAGCGACGCCGCCTCCCAGGCCGGGCGTCGACCTGTCCCGCTCGACGACGTGATGGGACCAGACGACGGCTTTCCGAGCGACGGCGTCGGACGGCCGGTGACGGTGACCGGCGAGTTCCTCGCCGCCGAGCAGCTGTACGTCGAGGGGCTGCCTGGGTCGCAGGGGAGGTATGCCGTCGTGACGCCGCTGCTGACGGACAACGGCGCGGCAGTCCTGGTGGTCAGGGGATCCTCCGGGGAGGCCTCGGCCGACGTACCCACGGGTGACATCGAGGTGAGGGGGTCGCTCCAGCCACCCACGGCCGACGGCGGGCCCGTCGACGACGCTCGGGTCACCGATGGCCTGCGGGTGTCGGCGCTTGTCGAGGCTGTGCGCCGGGACCTTTACGGCGGTTACGTCGTCGCGTCCGAGGGTGCCGCCACCGCGGGACTGACGCCAGCCGTGGCACCCACGCCGGACCCGTCGCGCTGGGCGGGGATCCGCAACCTGCTGTACGCGTTCCAGTGGTGGCTGTTCGCGGGCTTCGTCGCCTTCATGTGGTGGCGGGTGGTGGGGGACCCCGACACCGCTGGAGCCGGGCCGGGGCCGGTGGGATAGCGTCCCACCCCGTGACGGCCGCCCTGCTGCGATATCGCGTGATGGCCTACGTCGTCGGCGTCTTGCTCATCGTCTTGATCTGCATCGGCGTGCCGCTCAAGTATCTCACCGCGGAAGGGACGGACCCGCAGCAGCTGGGAGAGTGGATCACGACATACCTCGGCATCGCCCACGGCTGGCTCTACATGATCTTCCTGGTGATGGCCGCGCTGCTGGCGAGGAGTGCCCGCTTCTCGCTCGGCTTCACCGTGCTCGTGCTCGTGCTCGGCACCGTGCCGTTCCTCAGCTTCTACGGCGAGCGGCGGGCGACGGCACAAGCGCGGCGCGAGCGCGCCAGCTGACCGATTCGAGGGTTCGTCCGACCCGACACGACGCGAACCCGCGCGCCCGGTCGGACGAACGGGTCGGAACCTCAGACGTTCTTCTTCTCCAACGGTGCGTCTGGTGTCGTCGGGTCGGGAGACTCGACGGTCTCCTCAGACGCGAGCGGAGCCGTGGGGGCGGTGTCGGACCCGTCGACGGGGCCGGCAGCCGCGGACGCCGGTGGCGGAGTGTCAGCGTGGCTCCGTGGCATGCTGGCAGCCGAGTCTCGGCTGGCCGTCCAGGCGGGGTCCGCGTTCTTGCCGGTCATCTTGGTGTAGACGAAGGCGGCGACTCCACCGAGCCCGAGCACCAGCAAGAAGTTACGAAACTTGTGAGTCTCCTTCTTCTCCTCGACGATGCCTGCGCGCACAGCCGCCTCGCGGCCCTTCCTGCGACCGGTGGCCACCGCTCCCGCGACGACCGGAGCCATCTTGTCGCGGGCATCCTCGACAGCCGGGCCGAGCCGGTGACGCGCGTCGTCCGCCGAAGCCGCGACCGAGGAGATGACCTGCCCAGTCGCCGTACCGATCCTGTCGATTGCTGACTCGGCGACCGGCTGCACGCTGCTACGAGCGTCGTCAGCGGCTGAGCTGATCTTCTTACGGGCTGATTTCCGGGCCACAGCGGGGTCCTCCTGTGTCATTGACATGAACGTCGAGTCGGGACAGGCAGCTGCCTGCATCCCCCTACTCTTCCCCATCACCGCTCGTTGCACCACAGCCGGGGGCTCGGTCAGCCGGTTGCCTTGGGCCGCGTGTAAGGATGGGCACGGTGTCCGTGCCTCGCGAAGGCAGGACGGACGGTTTCTTAAGGTGATGCGAGAAGAGAAGGTGACCTGGTGGCCGACAACCTTTATGCCACGTTCAAGACGAGCCGCGGTGACGTCGTGGTCCAGCTGTTCCCCAACCACGCGCCGAAGACGGTCGAGAACTTCGTCGGACTCGCTGAGGGAACCAAGGAGTGGACCGATCCTCGGTCGAGGCAGCCGTCGAACGAGCGGTTCTATGACGGGTTGGGCTTCCACCGTGTCATCGACGGCTTCATGATCCAGGGCGGTTGCCCGCTCGGCAATGGCACCGGCGGCCCGGGCTACACGTTCAAGGACGAGTTCCACCCCGAGCTCGCCTTCACCAAGCCGTACCTGCTGGCGATGGCGAACTCAGGTCCAAGCACGAACGGGTCACAGTTCTTCATCACGGTCGGACCGACCCCGC
This sequence comes from Propionibacteriales bacterium, assembly GCA_013821195.1. Lineage (GTDB taxonomy): Bacteria > Actinomycetota > Actinomycetes > Propionibacteriales > Nocardioidaceae > JACDHG01. The sequence continues at coordinate 2,428 of JACDHG010000145.1, read as the reverse complement.
ACCTCAACCAGAAGCACACGATCTTCGGTGAGGTGGCCGACCAGGCCAGCCGCGACGTCGTCGACACGATCGGTACCACCTCGACCGACCGTCAGAGCAGGCCCACGGAGCCGGTGCAGATCGAGCGCCTCGACATCGAACGCCGGTGAACCCTGAGAGCCCCTGCTCATGAGTGCGGGAGACCCGACGACGCACGGCGCGGAGACGATCCCGCGCTGTTACCGCCACCCCGACCGGGAGACCTACATCTCGTGTCAGCGGTGTGGACGCCCCATCTGCCCCGACTGCATGCGGGACGCGGCCGTTGGCTTCCACTGTCCCGAGTGCGTGAAGCAAGCAGCGTCGACGACACCGCACATGCGAACGGCGTTCGGCGGCAAGGTCACCGACGGGTCGTCCCTCGTGACCGTGGTGCTCATCGCGGTCAACGTCGGCTTCTTCCTCGGGGCTCGCTCGTCGAACCGGTTCTTGTATGACAGCCTCCTGATCCCCGACCAGGTCGCCGAGGGTGAGGTGTGGCGGCTCTTCTCGAACATCTTCCTGCACTACGAGATCCTCCACATCGCCATGAACATGATCGGCTTGTGGATCTTCGGGTCCTACCTCGAGTCCGCGCTCGGCCGGTGGCGGTTCCTCGGGCTGTACGTTGCGACGGGTCTTGTCGGCTCGACCGCTGTCTATTGGCTGGCACCTCAAGCAACGCAGACTCTCGGCGCGTCAGGGGCTGTGTTCGGCCTCTTCGGCGCCGCACTCGTGCTGCTGCGTCGGCAGCGACGCGACGTCACCCAGCTGCTCGTGCTGCTCGGGCTGAACCTCGCGCTGACGTTCGCCATCCCCAATATCTCGTGGCAGGCTCACCTTGGTGGTCTCGTGGCCGGTCTCGGGATCGGAGCGGCGTACGCCTATGCGCCCCGTGGCCAGCGGCTGTTGATCCATGCTGGCACGTTGGCGCTGCTGATCGCCCTCTGTGTCGCCGCAGTGCTGGTGCGGACCGCGCAGCTGGCTGCCTGACCACCGTCGCCCGCACCCCACCACTGGCGGTTGTCCACAATGGGGATAACTGCTGTGGAGAACTACACTTGTGTAAGTACGGCGGGTGACGGCCATGTGAACGACCGGAGAACTGCCTACTCCCACTTCGTCGAGATCGCGAACCCGACGGCGATGAACGCCATCCCCACCGCGAGGTTCCAGTTGCCGAGCTCACGCACGTACTTGAGGTCGGGGACGAGGTAGTACACGACGATCCAGGCAAGACCGATCACCCAGCACGCGATCATCGTGGGCGCGACCCAGCGCTTGCCGCCGACCCCCGCCGGCTTGCGAGACGTGGGCGGGGCGGTGTACTCGGGCTTCTTACGGGAACGGGACTCGGGCACGACTACTCCTGTCGACGAACGGTGCTCATCGGCTAGCGTAACCGGTGACGGCCGCGTCGCGAACCCGCACGCATGAGTTCCAGCTGTCCCTGAAAGACTCGACAGCCGTTCGGAGATCCTGTGGTCAAGCAGCCCCATCGCCTCGCTCGTCGACGAGGCTGGCAGCCTTCGCCTCAACGACGCTCATTGGCGTGGCGGATCAGCCTTCCGGTGGCGTGTGCCGCCGCCGGACTGCTGGCGACGACGAGCATGGTGAACGCCCGAGGCACCGACCTGCGCGGAGGCCGACACAGCGATCTGGTTGAGGTTGTGAGTGCTCAAAGCGACAAGGTCGAGCAACTGCGCCAAGACGCCTCCATCGTCCAGGAGCAGATCGACGACCTCACCGCGCTGGTCGAGGGGAGCCGGATCGAGGGGCTGCAACGCGAGGTAGACGCGCTGACCGGTCCGGCTGGTCTCAGCGCGGTGACCGGACCCGGGCTCGTCGTCATGCTCGACGACGCGCCTCGTGACCAAGAGATCCCCGAGGGCACCGACCCCAACTGGCTCATTGTCCACCAACAGGACATCCAGGCGGTGGTGAACGCGCTGTGGGCCGGGGGAGCCGAGGCGATGGCCTTGCAAGGTCAGCGGCTTGTCTCCACGACTGGCATCAAGTGCGTGGGGAGCACCGTGGTCCTTGAAGGGGTGCCGTACTCCCCGCCCTATCGCATCGAGGCGATCGGGCCGACGGGACAGATGTACGACGCTCTGGCCGCCTCACCCGAGGTGGCGGGCTATCGGCAGTACAGTGACCCGCCCTATAACGTCGGATGGTCATTGCAGCAGCACACCCGGCTTGACCTGCCAGCCTTCGGGGCCCTCTCGCAGCTGTCGTTCGCCCGACCCGCGGACTGAAGCGGGCCGCCCTCAGGGAGCCGACGTCGTCGGTGTCGTCGGTGTCGTCGGAGGTGTGGTCGGCGTGGTCGGGGTGGTGGGCTCCGACGTGGCGGTGGGTGTGGTCGGGGTGGTGGGCTCCGACGTGGCGGTGGGTGTGGTCGGGGTGGTGG